>JBKJTM010000289.1:0-5425 GCA_046590805.1 Usitatibacter sp. | reverse complement strand
CGCGCGTCCCCTCGACGCTTCCCGCGTCCCGCTCCTCAAGGACGAGGTCGCGGTCACCACCCCCGCCTGACCGAATTAGTACCAGGTTGCATTTCGCCCGAAATGTAACCTGGTACTAATTCAGTCAAGGAAGGGCGGTGATCACCCGGGCGGTGGCGGCAGTTACCTTCTTCGCGTACTCGATGTCGATGAACTCGTTCGGCCCGTGGGCATTCGACTTGGGCCCGAGGACGCCGGTGACCAGCATCTGCGCGCGCGGAAACTTGACGCCCAGCATGCCCATGAAGGGAATCGTGCCGCCCTCGCCCATGTAGGCCGCGTCGCGGCCGAAGAGATCCTTCGAGACGGTGTCGAGCGAAGCGGCGAGCCACGGCGCGACCGCCGGCGCGTTCCAGCCGGTGCCGGCGGTGTCGCTCGCGAAGCGCACGCTGGCCGAATAGGGGGGTGCCTCCTCGAGGAGCTTCTTCAACTCCGCGCTGGCGCGCTCGGCGTCGGCAAGCGGCGGCAGGCGCAGCGCCAGCTTGAGCGCCGTGCGCGGGCGCTGCACGTTGCCCGCGGATTCGAGCGGCGGCAAGCCATCGGCCCCGGTCACCGCGAGCGCCGCGCGCCAGGTGCGGTTGAGGATCAATTCCACCGGGTCCTTGCTCACCGGCTGCGCGAAGAGGCGCGAGGTCCCCTGCTGGTCGTCGCAGCAACCCGCCCAGGGAAAGCGCTTCCACATGCTGTCGCCAAGGATCTGCGCGGCCTTCGCCGCCTGCGCGAGCCTCTCGGAAGGGACGTCGCACGCGAATGCGGCGGGCTTCACGGCACCGGTACGTGAGTCGTCGATGCGGTCGAGCAACTGGCGCGCGATGCGGAAGGACGAGGGCACCACGCCGCCCGCATCGCCCGAGTGCACGCCTTCGGTGAGGATCTCCACGGAGAGCGTGCCGTTGACGAGGCCGCGCAACGACGTCGTCACCCACAGCTGGTCGTAGTTGCCGGCACCGGAGTCGAGCGCCACCACCAGGCCTACGTCGCCCATGCGGGGCGCGAGCGCGTCAAGGTAGGCGGGAAGGTCGTAGCTGCCGCTCTCCTCGCAGGTCTCGATCAGGCCCACGCAGCGCGGCCGCGCCACGTTCTCCGCGTCGAGCGCGGCAATGGCGGTGAGCGCGGCGAACACCGCGTAGCCATCGTCGGCCCCGCCCCGCCCGAAGAGACGGCCACCCTCGATCACCGGGGTCCAGGGTCCGAGGTTGGAACGCCAACCCACCATCTCCGGCTGCTTGTCGAGGTGACCGTAGAGCAGCACCGTCGATTGCGAGGCGCTGGCGCCGCGGGCGGGTGCGTCGAAGAAGAGCACCGGCGTGCGCCCTTCGAGCCGCACGATCTCCAGCTTCAGGTCCTTGATCGGCTGCCGGGCGGCCCAGCGATGCGCCTGCGCGATCGAGGCCTCGAGGTGGCCGTGGCCGCGCCAATCGGGGTCGAAGTGCGGCGACTTGGCCGGCAGGCGGATGTAGTCGATGAGCTGCGGGACGATGTCGTCATCCCATCGGCGTGCGATTCGAGTGTCGAGCATCGGGCCATTCTATACTTGGCCCCGATGACGGAAATCCTGTGGTTCTCAATTTTCATCGGCTCTTACGCCGTGTGGGTGGTGGTCGCGAGCATCTCGTTGCTGCTCACGCGCCGCTCGCCCACCGCAACGCTCGCCTGGATCTTCGCCTTCATCGCGCTGCCGGTGGTCTCCGGCGTCTACTACGTGATGTTCGGTCCGCGCCGGCTGCTGCGGCGCAAGCGCCGCTACGGCGTCGCGCGCGAGATGGCGAGCAGCGTGTCGGCCCACCTTCGCAACACGTCGTGCGAGACCAGGCCGCAGCTCTCGCCCGTTGCCACCGGCCTCGCGGCGGTCGGAAAGAGGCTCGGCTCCGGCGATCCCACCTTCGCCTCCAGGGTGCTGCTCCTCGACGATGGCGACCAGAAGCTCGCGGAGCTCGAGCGCGCGGTGCTCGCCGCCCAGCACCACATCCACATGGAGTACTACATCTGGGAACCGGATCGCATCGGCACCCATTTCCGCGACCTCCTGGCGCGCGCCGCGGGTACGGGCGTCGAGGTGCGCGTGCTCTACGACTACATGGGTTCGTCGAAGTTGAAGCGTGCATTCTGGAAGCCGCTCGTGGATGCCGGCGGCGAGGTGCTTCCGTTCAATCCATCGGGACTGACCGCGGGACGCTGGCACCTCGGCAACTTCCGCACCCATCGCAAGATCGCGATCTGCGATGGCGCCGTGGGCTTTCTCGGCGGCATCAACCTGCACGAGCCGGCGGCCGCGAGCGGCTCCGGCAAGAACGCCTGGCACGACCAGCACGTGCGCATCGACGGCGAGCCGGTGAGGAAGCTGCAGCGGTACTTCCTCGAGAACTGGACCTACGCGGGCGGCTCCTTCCGGCTCACCGCGAAGAGCACGCCGCTCTACTTTCCGTCGGCCCGGGGCGGCAGCAAGGGCGTGCCAACCCAGATCCTCGCCTCCGGCCCGGACGACGATACCGCGCCACTGCACGCGTTCTTCCTCGCCGCCGTGGCCATGGCCCGCGAGCGCGTGTGGATCGAGACGCCTTACCTGATTCCCGACGAGCCGCTGGAGTCGTCGCTGCGCGTGGCGGTGCTGCGTGACGTCGATGTGCAGGTGATCGTGCCCAAGGAAGGCGACTCCAGGCTCGTCACCGCGGCATCGCGCACCTACTGCGATTCCCTCGGGCGCGCCGGCGTGCACATCTTCGAGTACGGGCCGCCGATGCTGCACGCCAAGACCATGGTGATCGACGACACCGTGGCGGTGATCGCATCGGCGAACCTCGACAATCGCAGCTTCCGCCTCAACTTTGAGGTGGCGGCCGCGTTCTATGACGCCGCGGTGATCGCTCGTCTGTCGCAGCGTTTCGAGCGCGACCGGCGCCACAGCAAGCCCTTCTCGACGCGCCGCCGCGGCCCCCGCACCACCCAGCTACTGGAATCGATCGCCCGCCTGACTTCTCCCGTGTTGTAGCTGCATGGCTACGCCGGGCGTGCCGACCGGACTATGCCGCCGCGCCGGTGTGACCTGATTGACGTGAAATAGCCACGTCATCCTCCCAAAGGGCTGTAGACCGCAATTCCACGGCGGGGCATCGTCCCTGAGTCGGGCGATCCCGGGAGGCAGGCTTGACCTTGATGACGAGATTCACGATGGCAGCGGCAACGGCAACGCCTGGGGCGCATCTCGCTCGGATTTCCAGAGGACCGCGGCAAGGATGCGTTCCTGATCCCCGTCTCCAACGCACTGCAGGTGAGCCAACCATGACCACAAAACTGAACAACGCATTCAAGCGCGAGCTCGAAATCAAGGGCGAGAAATTCACGCTTACCGTCTCCCCCGAAGGCTTCAAGCTGGTGCAGAAGGGCAAGAGGAAGGGTGTCGAGCTCAACTGGACCCAGCTCGTGAACGGCGAGGCCGCGCTCGCCACGGCGCTCAACGCCTCGATCGCGGGCCATGCGCCGCCATCGGCAACGCCCACCACCGGCGGGCGCTTTCCCACCCGCCACTAGAGGCCGACGTCTAATTAATCGACACCCCGCGGATTGGAGGTGTGGATCAGGAACGCAGAGGTACGCATCCCGAGGTCGAAGTTCAGGTGGGCGTGAAACGCAGCCACGCTGCCACCATCGTCTGGCCGCATGTGGGGCTGTCTAGATAAAGCCCCGGCAGTTTCCCGCCCCACACCGGCAGGCAAGCTTGCCGTCGTGGTGGCTGTCGCCGTAGTCGACGGTGAGCTCTTCACCTTTCCGAATCTCGCGCCGCGCATAGAACTCCGCGCGCGTCGACGTGCAGCGCATGAAGGTGTTCGGGTCGCACGAGTGGTTGATGAAGCGGAAGCCGCGGCCGGTGTCGGTCGCGTCGATGGCGTGATCCTCGAGCTCGACGATCGCGACGATCTTGCGGCCCTGCGCACGCCGGCGAGCCTCGCGGATGCCGATCACCTCGCCTTCGAATTCGCCGATCTTCGCGCGCGCTCCGATGCGCGATCCCGCGAACAGTCCCTTGCCCACCAGCGCGCTCCTGCCTACCGTGAGCGCGTCGTAGGTCGCGCGCCAGTCGTTGTCTTTCATACGGCCAGTGTGCCAAAACGAGGCAGCCGCCGCGAGTCCCGAGGCATAATGGCGCCTTGGGAGGACGAATGAAGAAAGCGGATCTGGACAAGTTGAAGGGCAAGAGGATCACCGGCCAGGGTTTCGGCGGGCTGGCTGATCGCTTCGGGCGCGGCTCCGGAGAGCATGCGGACAAGCGCGAGCAGCGCGAGCGCGACCGCGAGCAGGGCCTCGTGCCCTTCGCGGTGAAGCTGCACGGCGACCTGGTGAAGGAGCTTCATGCGGCGGCGCAGGCGCGGAAGGTGGGCCTGAACGAAGTCGTGGCCGAGCTGCTGAAGAAGGGGCTGAAGGCCAAATGACGCGGATTCCCGTGCACACGGGAATCGCGGCACTGTTGTTCAGCGCCTCAGCCGCCGCGCAGGTCGCGGCGCCCGACGATTGGCGCAAGGAAACCTTCACGTTCCCGCTGCAGTTCGCGCCGTCGATTCCCTACGAAGGCACCGAGCACGTGCGCTTCGCACCGTACTGGTCGCAGTTCGCTTCCGGGCGCGGCTTCACCTATGTCTTTCTCTGGGACATCAAGCGCCGCGCGCTGCAGCCGCAGGAGATCGAGCGCGGGCTCAACGTCTATTTCGACGGGCTGATGGAGTCGGTCACCAAGGGGCGCAAGCTCGACGATCCCGGAACCGTGAGTTCGGTCGCGCTGCACCCGGTCGCGGCGGTGCCGGGCTGGGACGAAATTTATGGCGGGCGCCTGTTCACCTGGAACGGCTTCTCCAAGGGAGAGGCGCTGGTGCTGCACCTCGAGATCACGACGCGCCCCTGCCCGCCCGACCGCACGCAGGTCTTCTTCGCCTTCTCGCAGGCCGCGCGCACCCACGAAGCCTGGGACCAGCTCCGCACGATCCGCAAGGCGACCGGCTGCTAGTGGCGCTCAAGGCGACCATCTTCAAGGCGGAGCTGCAGGTCTCCGACCTGGACCGCGGGCACTTCGAGACTCACATGCTCACCATCGCGCGCCATCCGTCGGAGACCGACGAACGCATGATGGTGCGGCTGCTCGCCTTCGCACTCAACGCCGACGCTGCGCTCGACTTCGGCCGCGGGCTCTCCGCCGAGGACGAGCCCGACCTGGTGAAGAAAGACCTCACCGGGCGGATCGAGCTCTGGATCGAGGTGGGCTTGCCCCACGAGCGCGACGTGCGCAAAGCGGCGGGGCGGGCGGACGAGGTGAAGGTGTATGCCTATGGCGCGCGCAGCGCCGCTCTCTGGTGGGCCGCGAACGGCGCGGCGCTCGCGAAGCTCAAGAACGTGAGCG
>JBKJTM010000208.1:0-8466 GCA_046590805.1 Usitatibacter sp. | reverse complement strand
CCGTAGACGTCTGCCATGAACGCGGCCCCCTGCTCGTGGTGGCAGGTGACGAACCTGATCGTGCTGGAGAACATCGACGTCATGGACGCGCTCCTCTCCAGCACGATCAGGTTCGTCACCTGCCACCACGAGCAGGGGGCCGCGTTCATGGCAGACGTCTACGGGCGCCTTACCGGCCGCGCGGGCGTCTGCATGTCGACTCTCGGTCCGGGCGCGACCAACCTCATCACCGGCGTGGCCGACGCGAACATGGATCGCGCGCCGATCGTGGCGATCGCGGGACAGGGCGCCACCACCCGCCTGCACAAGGAAAGCCACCAGATCCTCGACCTGGTGAACATGTTCAAGCCGATCACCAAGTACAGCACCCAGGTCCTCGATCCCAGCATCACGCCGGAAGTGGTGCGCAAGGCATTCAAGGTCGCGCAGACCGAGAAGCCGGGGGCGGCCTTCATCGACTTCCCCGAGAACATCGCGGAAATGCCGTGCGACAAGAAGCCGATCCCGGTGCAGTCGGCCTATACGCCGGTGCCGCCCGACGCCAAGATCGAGCAGGCCGCGAAGCTGATCTCCAACGCGAGGAACCCGATCATCCTCGCCGGCAACGGCGTGATCCGCCAGGGCGCCCACGATTCCCTGGTGAGCTTCGCGCAGATGCTGAAGATCCCGGTGGCCAACACCTTCATGGCCAAGGGGATCGTGCCTTTCTCGAACGAGCTCTGCCTCGGCACCATCGGCCTCAAGGCGCGCGACCTGCCGTGGTTCGCCTTCGAGAAGGCCGACGTCGTCATCTGCATCGGCTACGACATGGTCGAGTACCACCCGGACATGTGGAACCCCGACAACGACAAGACCATCATCCATATCGACGCGCTTCCGGCGGAGGTGGACGCCAACTACATCGTCGCGTGCGGCGTGCTGGGCGACATCGGCTACGCGCTGCGGGGCATCGCGCTCAAGGCCAGGCCGCGCAAGGAGATCGCTTTCCGCGACGTGCGCAAATCCATCCAGGAGGATCGCGCCGAGTACGCGAAGGACACCGCCTTCCCGGTGAAGCCGCAGAAGATCGTCTGGGACTTGCGCGAGGTGCTCGATCCCGAGGATATCGCCATCTCGGACGTGGGCGCGCACAAGATGTGGATGTCGCGCATGTACCGCGCGGAACGCCCCAACACCTGCATCATCTCCAACGGCTTCGCCGCCATGGGGATCGCGGTGCCGGGCGCGCTCGCGGCGAAGCTCGCGTACCCGAAGCGCAAGGTCGTCGCCGTCACGGGCGATGCGGGCTTCATGATGAACTCGCAGGAGATCGAGACAGCGATGCGCATGAAGACGCCGTTCGTGATCCTCATCTGGAACGATTCCGAGTACGGCCTCATCACCTGGCACCAGTTGCGCCACTTCGGGCGCCCGAGCCACATCGACTTCAAGAACCCCGACTTCGTGAAGTACGCCGAGAGCTTCGGCGCCAAGGGCTACCGCATCAGGAAGACCGAGGAGCTGGTGCCGACGCTGAGGAAGGCGTTCGCCGACAACACCGTGGTCATCATCGACTGCCCCGTGGACTACCGCGAGAACATGAAGCTCACCGAGAAGCTGAAGAAGATCGGAATGGGGAAGCGATGAAAGTCCGTGCCGCGGTGCTGAACGCGATGGGTGCCGAGCATCCCTATGCGAAGTCGAAGCCGCTCAGGATCGAGGAGGTCGAGCTGCGCGATCCCGGCCCGGGCGAGGTGCTGATCCGGATGGGCGCGGCGGGGCTTTGCCACTCCGACCTGTCGGTCATCAACGGCGATCGTCCGCGCCCCACGCCGATGGCGCTCGGCCACGAGGCGGCGGGGGTCGTGGAGAGGCTCGGCGTCGGCGTGGACGACCTGAAGGTTGGCGACCACGTGGTGCTGGTCTTCGTGCCGAGCTGCGGCCACTGCAATCCGTGCGCGGAGGGCAGGCCTGCGCTGTGCGAGCCGGGTGCGGCCGCGAATACCGCGGGGACGCTCCTTTCGGGCGAGCGGCGCATCTTCAGGGACGGCAAGCCGATCCACCACCACATGGGCTGCTCGGCGTTCGCGGAGGCCGCGGTGGTGTCGCGCCGCTCGGTGGTGAAAATCGATCCGGAGCTGCCGCTGGATGAGGCGGCGCTCTTCGGTTGTGCCGTGCTGACCGGCGTCGGTGCCGTGGTCAATACGGCCCAGGTGCGCGCGGGATCGTCGGTCGCGGTGGTGGGACTGGGCGGAGTGGGGCTCGCGTCGATCCTGGGCGCTGTCGCATCGGGAGCGCGCTGCACCGTGGCGGTCGATCTCTCCGACGACAAGCTCGCGCTCGCGACGAAGCTTGGCGCGACCCACGTGTTCAATGCCGCCGACCCCGACCTGGTGCAGAAGGTGAAGGACGCGACCAAGGGCGGCGTGGACTACGCGATCGAGATGGCCGGGTCGGTGCGCGCCTTCGATACGGCGTACCGGATCACGCGCAGGGGCGGCACGACGATCACCGCCGGCCTGCCGCCGCCGACCGCCACGTGGGCGATGCCGTCCACCAACCTCGTCGCCGAGGAGCGCACCATCAAGGGCAGCTACATCGGCACCTGCGTCCCCTCGCGCGACCTGCCTCGATACATCGACCTCTACATGCAGGGGCGATTGCCGGTCGACCAGTTGTTGTCAGGTCGATTGAGGCTCGAGGACATCAACGAGGGCTTCGACCTGCTGCATGAAGGAAAGGCTGTCCGGCAAGTCGTGACGTTCTAAGGGACGGACCCTGGTGTACGCCGTTGTTCGGTTCAGGGTCCGTCCCCGGTTTTCCTCGGAGGAGCAATGAAAGCATTCGAACCCGGCAACGACTGGCTCAAGTTCTGGAACGAGAACCAGAAGAGCCTCTTCCAGTCCTGGGCCGAGGGCAAGCCGCCGCCCTTCGCGGTGCAGGGAATGCCCCCGCCGGATGCGGACGCGGTGGCGGACCTCATGCGCCGGACCATGGACCAGTGGACCACCTTCACCAGGGAGGCGTGGAGCAAGGCCGGGCGCTTCGACCTGGCGTCGATGAAGGAGCTCTTCGATCCCGAGGAATGGAAGCGCGCCGGGTCGCACTTCGACATGGGCCTCGAGAAGCTCACCGAGGGCCCGACCTACGCGACGCTCTTCGACCTCGACCGCAAGATGCTCAACGTCCAAAAGCTGTGGATGGACCGCTCGCGCGACGCCGAGAAGTACTGGGAAGTGGTGCAGGGCGCATGGACGCGGGCGCTCGAGCGCTTCACCAGGGCGGTGAACGATCCCAAGGGCGAAGCCATCACCAGCGGGCGGCAGATGCTCGACCTGTGGCTCGCGACCGCCAACAAGTCGCTGGTGGAGATGCACCGCTCGGACGAATTCCTCGAAGCGCAGCGCGCGATGACGCGATCCTCGGCGGAGTATCGCCTCGCCGAGCGCGAGATCGCCGAGGGATTCTGCGAGGTGCACCACATCCCCACGCGCACCGAAATGGACGAGATGCAGCGCACGGTCACCGAGCTGCGGCGCGAGGTGCGGGCGCTCAAGCACCACGTGTCGGACCCGATCCACGTGCTCGGCACGCGGGTTAAGCCGTCTCCCCGGCCCCGGGCAAAGTCGATCCGGGGTGAGCTCCGGCCGGGGCCCAAGTCCAAAAAGCGCCGCTAGGAGCCTCCCATGCGCGTCAAGGTCGATCCCGCCGAAGCCGTCAAGGAATTCACCGCGTTCAGCAAGCGCATGCAGGAGGGCCGCGCGCTGCTGGAGAAGACCAGGGATCGCGACGTCCAGATCGCCACCACGCCCAAGCGTGAGGTGTTCCGCCAGGACAAGACGGTCCTCTACCGCTACCAGCCGATGGTGAAAAAGACGGTGGGCACGCCGGTCCTCATGGTCTACGGCCTGGTCGGCCGCTACACCATGGCCGACCTGCAGGAGGACCGCTCGCTGGTGCGCAACCTGCTCGCCCAGGGCGTGGACCTCTACGTGGTCGACTGGGGTACGCCCACCCGCAGCGACCGATGGCTCACGCTCGAGGACTACATCGACGGCTACCTCGGCGATTGCGTTGACTTCATCCGCCGCGTGGAGGGCATCGACAAGATCTCGTTGCTCGGCATCTGCGAGGGCGGCGTCTTCACCACCTGCTATTCGGCGCGCAACCCCGGGAAGGTGAAGAGCCTCACGCTCACCATCACGCCGATCGACTTCCATGTCGGGTCGAAGGACGCGCCGATGCACCACGGCCTGATCGGCCTCTGGGCGCGCAGCATGAAGCCCGAGGACGTCGACCGGCTGATCGAGGCGAACGGCAACCTGCCCGGGGAGCTGATGAGCTACGTCTTCTCGATGATGACGCCGGTGAATGCGCTCACCAAGTACAACCTGGGCCTCTTCGACGTGATGGACGACGAGAAGAAGCTGCTCAACTTCCTGCGCATGGAGAAGTGGCTCGCCGACCGCCCCGACCATCCGGGCGAGGCCGCGAAGCAGTGGCTGAAGGATTTCTACCAGGGCAACCTGATGGTGAAGGGCAAGTTGAAGCTCGGCGGCACCGTCGTGGACCTGAAGAAGATCGACATGCCGGTGCTGAACGTCTTCGCCGAGGACGACCACATCATCCCGCCGAAGAGCTCCCAGGCGCTGAAGCCGCTGATCGGCACCAGGAACTACACCGAGCTGCCGTTGCCCGGGGGACACGTGGGCGTGTTCGTGAGCGGCAAGTCGCAGGGCATACTCGGCAAGAACATCTACGGCTGGTTGAAGAAGAACTCATGAGCGAACCCCGTTACGGGGAGGTCACCGCCTACGGCAGCTTCGGTCTCACGCGAGTGGTGTACGTGGAGTGGGGTCCGGCAGACGCGGACCAGGTGGTCGTCTGCGTGCACGGCCTCACTCGCAATGCCCGCGACTTCGAGTTCCTCGCGCGGCGCCTGGCGCAGAAGGGCGCGCGGGTGCTGGCGCTCGACCTGCCGGGACGCGGGAAGAGCGAGTGGCTGAAGAACGGCTCGGACTACAACACCCCCGCATATCTCGCGGCGGCCGCCGCGGTGATCGCGAGGAGCGGTGCTGACCAGGTGGACTGGCTCGGCACCTCGCTGGGCGGCCACGTCGGCATGGAGATGGCCGCGCTCCCGGGCAACCCGATCCGGCGGCTGATCCTAAACGACTTCGGCGCCCGCGTGTCGGGCGTCGCGCTGCAGCGGATCGGGACTTACCTGCGCAACCCGCGGCGCTTCGCCTCCATCGAAGAGCTGGAGCAGCACCTGCGAGCGATCCACCAGACCTTCGGGGCGCTCACCGACAAGCACTGGCGCCATCTGGCCGAAAACAGCGCTGTCAAGACGCCCGAGGGCGACTACGTGCAGCACTACGATCCCGCCATCGGCAAGCGCTTCTCGTGGCCGATGATGGTCGACATCGCGCTCTGGGACGTCTGGGAGAAGGTCGCCTGTCCCACCCTCATCATCCATGGCGAGGACTCGGACCTGCTGCACGCCTCGACGGTGCGCGACATGCAGCGCCGCGGCATCGCCGGCAAGGCGAAGAAGGTGCGCGCCATCGAGGTGCGCGAGTGCGGCCACGCACCCTCGCTGATGACCGACTCGCAGATCGCGCTCATCGAAGATTTTCTCGTCACCCAGCCCACCGCCAAGGTGGTTCGCATCGGAGGATCCAAATGAAGCTCGCAGCACGCCTCGCATCCGCAGCCGCCCTGTCGCTCGCCGCAGGGCTCGCCTTCGCCGGGCGAAATGGGCCAGGGTAGCCAAGGACAGTGGGGCGACGCTGGATTGATGAATGAGTTGTCGCACCCGCGCAGGCGGGTGCCTAATGCATCGACAGCAAATTGGGCACCCGCCTACGCGGGTGCGACAAACCCTTGAAGAACAAGATCGTCAGCGCCGAGGAGGCGATCGCCATCGTCCGCGATGGCGACACCATCGCCTTCTCGGGATTCGTCGGCACCGGGACCCCGGACGAGCTGATCATCACGCTCGAGAAGCGCTTCCTCGAGACCGGCTCGCCGCGGGACCTCACGCTGGTGTTCGCCGCGGCGCCCGGGGACGGCAAGGATCGCGGCCTCAATCGCCTCGCCCACGCCGGGATGGTGAAGCGCGTGATCGGTGGCCACTGGTCGCTGGTGCCGAAGTTGGGCGCGCTCGCAGTCGCCGGGGAGATCGAGGCATACAACCTGCCGCTGGGCGTGATCAGCCACTTGTTCCGCGAGATCGCCGCCCATCGCGCCGGGCTCCTCACCAAGGTCGGGCTGCGCACCTTCGTCGATCCGCGCCAGGATGGCGGGAAGATCAACGATCGCACGCGCGAGGACCTGGTGCGGGTGATGGAGATCGACGGCGAGGAGTGGCTCTTCTACAAGGCCTTCCCGATCACCGTCGCCTTCATTCGCGGCACCACCGCCGACCTCACCGGCAACATCTCCATGGAGCACGAGGCGCTCACGCTCGACAACCTGGCCATCGCGACGGCGGCAAGGAACTCGGGCGGCTTCGTGATGGCGCAGGTGTCGCGCGCATGCGCTCCCGGCGCGCTCAATCCGCGCAGCGTCGTGGTCCCCGGCGTGATGGTGGATTGCGTGGTGCTCGCCCAGCCGCAGAACCACCACCAGACTTACGGCACCGTCTACAACCCGGCGTTCTCGGGCGAGTTCAAGGTGTCGCTCGACATGCTGGCCCCGATGGCCCTCGACGAGCGCAAGGTGATCGCCCGGCGCGCCGCCTACGAGTTGCCCATGGGCGGCGTCGTGAACCTCGGCATCGGCATGCCCGAGGGGGTCGCGGCGGTCGCCAACGAGGAGCGCATCCTCGAGTACCTCACGCTCACCGCCGAGCCGGGTGTGATCGGTGGGGTGCCCCAATCCGGGCTTGATTTTGGCGCCGCGGTGAACACCGAGGCGATCATCCACCAGAACCAGCAGTTCGATTTCTACGATGGCGGCGGCCTCGACATGGCGTGCCTGGGCATGGCGGAAGTCGATGCCGACGGCCACGTGAACGTGAGCCGCTTCGGCCCGCGCCTCGCCGGCGCCGGGGGCTTCATCAACATCACCCAGAACGCGCGCCGGCTGGTGTTTGCCGGCACGTTCACCGCCGGCGGGCTGGAAGTCGAGGTGAAGGAGGGCAGGCTCAGGATCCTGCGCGAGGGCCGCAGCCGCAAGTTCGTGAAGAAGGTGGAGCAGATCACCTTCAACGGCGACTACGCCGCGGAAAAGGGCCAGCCGGTGCTCTACGTGACTGAGCGCTGCGTCTTCCGCCGCGGGCCCGACGGCATGGAGCTCGCCGAGATCGCGCCGGGCATCGACATCGAGCGCGACATCCTCGCGCACATGGACTTCGAGCCCATCATCTGCGTGCCGAAGATGATGCAGGCGGCGATCTTCCGCGACGAGCCGATGCAGCTCGAGGAGACGCTCCTCGGCCTGTCGCTCGCCGAGCGGGTGACCTACGACAACCAGCGCAACACGCTCTTCCTCAACCTCGAGGGCATGCACGTGCGCACACGCGACGATGTCGACCGGGTTCGCCGGGTGGTCGAGGAGACGGTGCAGGAGATCGGCCGCAAGGTGGCGCTGGTCGTCAACTACGACAACTTCCTCATCGATGCCGCGGTTGCTGATACCTACGCGGCGATGGTCCGGTACATGGAGACGCACTACTACACGACGGCCTCTCGCTATACGACGAGCGCCTTCCTGCGCCTCAAACTCGGGCAGGCACTCTCGCGGCGGCGGGTTGCGGCCCATATTTTCGAGACCCGGGATGAGGCGCATGCCTTCGTGGAGGAGCACGGCGGGGCGGGCGGCACTCCGAAATAGGCTCTGTGGGGCCGGCAAGCCCTTGATTTCCGGCCCCTTTCTGATCATGTTGCGATGCAACAAAATACTTGCCACAACCTCTTGACTCAGAGTGGCGCTGGGGTAAAATGATGTTTGTGCAGCGCAGCAATTCAGCGCTCAACCAACAACCCAAAAGGACGCCACCATGCTCAAGATCGACAAAGTCACCGCCGCGAACGAAGCGGCAATCGAGCAGTTCTCCAATTTCGCCAAGCTTTCCCTCGCCAACGTCGAGAAGTTCGCCGAGCTCGGCATCGACGCCGCCCGTGAGTCCGTGGCCCTTGCCACCCGCCACGCCGAGGCCGTCGCCGCCGCCCGCGACGTGAACGAAGTGATCGCCCTCAACTCCGCAGCCCTCGAGCCGGCCCTGAAGCGCGCCTACACCTACTCGCGCAGCGCCTTCGAGACCGCCGCCGAGACCAGCAACGAAGTGAAGCGCGTGATGGAAAAGCAGAACGCCGATGTCCAGAAGGCCGCCATCGCCGCCCTGGAAGAAGCGTTCAAGTACGCGCCCGCCGGCAGCGAGAGCGTCGTCGCCAACGTGAAGTCGGCCATCGCCGCCTCGCAAAGCGCCTTCGACAACCTGGCCGCGATCAACAAGCAGATCCTCGCCACCGTCGAGAAGAC
>JBKJTM010000140.1:0-3847 GCA_046590805.1 Usitatibacter sp. | reverse complement strand
GTCGCCTCGACGGGCAGCTGGATCGCGTGTCGCTTCCCGCCGGGCGTGGCTCCCGCGCGGGCGCCGCCGCGGTGATGGCGTGCCTTGGCAATGCCGATGCCCATGCGCAGGTGCTGCGCGCGCTCGCCGGCTCGGACGAAAAGGAAGTCCAGGTCGCCCAGGCTTACCTGCGCCACCGCCCGATATCGGAGAAGTCCGAGCTGCGCACCGTGGCCCGCGACATCGCCCGCAGCCCGGGAGGCGACCCCGCCCGCGTGCGTGCGCTCGACACCCTTGCGCGGCTGCACATCTCCGACCGCCAGATCATCGACGACCTGTCGCGCGCCTTCACCGAAGCCAGGTCGCTCAACGTGCAGCGGGCGATCGCCGAGATCTTCATGCGCTCGGATCCCAAGGCCCTGCCGCGCCGCGACCTTGCCGCGGTGCTGCGCGACCACCGCCTCAGGCCTCCCGGCGGCGGCGACGACCTGATCGACGTCCTGATCGCGAAGCTGCAATCCTCCTGAACCGGGGACGTACCCTCATTTCAAGGGGCGAAATGAGGGTACGTCCCCGGTTCACCAGACGCGGCAGCGGTTGGCGGCGACCATCGGCTGGCCGGCTTTGCAGGAGAACGCCTGCGCGAACTCGGGCACGTTCACGACTAGCCCATTCACGCGATACCTGCCCGGCGAGTGCGGATCGGTGAGCGCCTTCACGCGCAGGTTCTCGGGGCGATCGTTCTCGCAGGCCCACTGGGCATAGCCGACGAAGAAGCGCTGGTCGGGGTCGAGGCCGTCGCGGGGCCCGAGAGTCTTGCCGGCGGTCTCCGCCTTCCAGGCCACCCACGCGAGCATCAGTCCCCCCAGGTCCGCCACGTCCTCGCCCAAGGTGAGCTTGCTGTTGATCTTGATGTCATCGACGATCGTGTACTTCGAGTACTGGTCGGCGACGCACTGCGCGCGCGTCTCGAATGCCTTGCCGTCCTCGGGCGTCCACCAGTCCTTCAGGTTCCCCCGGGCGTCGAACTGGCGTCCCTGGTCGTCGAAGCCGTGGGTGAGCTCATGGCCTATGGTGGTGCCGGTGTTGCCGTAGTTGGGCGCGTCGTCCATCTTCGGGTCGTAGAGCGGCGGCTGCAGCACACCGGCGGCGAAGTTGATGTCGTTCATCTGCGCGTTGTAGTACGCGTTCACCGTGGGCGGGGTCATCAGCCACTCGCCGCGGTCGACCGGCTTGCCGATCTTGGCCAGGTCGCGCTTCGACTCGAACACCTGCGAGCGCTCGACGTTGCCGAAGAAATCGCCGCGCCTGATCGCGACCGCGCCGTAGTCGCGCCAGCGGTCGGGATAGCCGATCTTGTTCACGATCGAGCGCAGCTTCTCCAGCGCGCGCTCCTTGGTGGCCGGGCCCATCCAGTCGAGGCCGCGGATATCCTCCTCCATCGCCCGCTCGATCTGCAGCGTCATGCGCAAAGTGTTCTCTTTCATCGCCGGGGTGAACGCGCGCGCGACGAACTCCTGCCCGAGCGCTTCGCCCAGCTGGCTGTCCACCAGCGCGACGCAGCGCTTCCAGCGCGGGCGCTGCTGCGGCACGCCGCGCAGGGTCTTGCTGAAGAACTCGAAGTTCTCGGTGACGAACGCGGCCGGCAGGTACGGCGCCGCGGAGTGCGCCAGGTGCCACCGCAGGTAGTGCTTGAGGTCCTCCAGCGGCTGGGCCTGCAGCTGTATCTGCAGCTCCCTGAAGAACGCCGGCTCGGTCACGTTGAAGGTGGTGAGATGCGCGAGCCCCAGCGCGCGCAGGTAGGCATCCCAGCCGAATTGCGGCATCAGCGCCACGAGACCCTTGCGATCGACCTTGTGGAAGAGCTTGTACGGGTCGCGCCGGTCGGCGCGCGTGAGGGAGGCCAGGGCGAGGACCGTCTCGATTTCGAGCACCTTGCGTGCCTGTGCCCCGGCCGCCTCCGGCCGATCGCCCAGCAGCACGAACATGCGCGCGACGTGCTCGACATACTGGTCCTTGATCGTCCTCGATTTGACGTCGGTATTGGCGTAGTAGTCGCGATCCGGCAGGCCGAGGCCGCCGGCGGATGCGAAGGCGATGACCCGCGTGGAGTCGGCGAAGTCCTGGTTGGAGCCGAAGCCGAAGAAGAAGCCCGAGTCGCCGGTGGCCAGATGCAGCCGCGCGAGCCACGCCGGGAGCTCCTTCTTGGATCTGAGCCCCGCGATCCCGTCGAGGTAGGGCTTGATGGGCCGTGCGCCCAGCTTCTCCACCGCGGCCTCGTCCATGCAGGCGGCGAAGTGATCGCCGATCTTCTGCTGATGCGGCGCGCGCCCGGCAGTTTTCTTCGAGACCTCGTCCAGGATGCCCCACAGGAAGCGCTGGTTGTCCTGCCCGAGCTTGCCGTACACGCTCCAGCTCGACTGGTCGGCGGGGATCGGGTTCGCCTTCATCCAGCCGCCGCAGCTGTACTGGTAGAAATCGACGCAAGGGTCCGCGGTGCGGTCCATGGCCTTCACGTCGAGCCCTGGGGTGTAGGGGAACTCGGTGATCGGGCGGTCGGGCCCTTGGGCGAGGGTGACGCCGGCAAGCGACAAGACGGCGGCGAGGCAGCTCGGAGCGATGCGCATCGAAGGTTCCAAGGCGAAAGAGCGCAGTTTAGGCAGTTTCGGCGGGAATGCTGATTGCTATGTCTTTCAAGCCGTGGGTAGACTCCACTTCCCTCTCGTGGCGGGTCATGCCGCGGACTACAGGAGATCTGTCATGGCATGCGGGCGCAAGCAAGTGGTACTGGCAGTCGCTTCGGTGTTTATTACCCTTGGCGTGACCTCGATTGCCGACGGACACGAGGCCGGCGGACGGCTCGGCAAGGTGAGTTTCCAGACGAGTTGCAACGCGGCGGCGCAGAAGGAGATCGATTTCGCCGTGGCGCTCTACCACTCGTTCGACTGGGAACGGTACAAGGCGCCGCTGGAGCGCGCGCTCCAGGCCGACCCCGGATGCGGCATCGCGCATGGGATTCGCGCCATGGGCCTCCTGGACAATCCGTTCGTCTGGCCGATCAACCTCAATCCCAAGCTGCTGGCCGAGGGCCAGGCCGCGCTCGAAGATGCGCGCAAGGCAGGTCTCAAGACGGAACGCGAGCGCGATTACGTCGAGGCGATCGAGGGCTACTACCGCGACCACGACAAGCTCGCGCACGCCGAGCGCGCCAAGCGGCTCGAGGCGGGCTTCGAGAAGGTGGCGCAGCGCTACCCCCAGGACCTCGAGGCGACGATCCTGCATGCGCTCTACCTGTCGCGCAATTTCGATCCACAGGACAAGACGTACGGCAACCAGCTGCGCGCGGCGAAGATACTCGAGCCGATCTTCGTCAAGCACCCGGAGCATCCCGGCATCGCGCACTACCTGATCCACTCCTACGACTTTCCGCCGCTCGCCAAGCAGGGGCTGGAAGCCGCCAAGCGCTATTCGAAGATCGCTCCCGACGCCTCGCACGCGCTGCACATGCCCTCGCACATCTTCACCCGCGTGGGCTATTGGAAGGAGTCGATCGAATCGAACCGCGCATCGGCCGACAACGCGAAGACGAGCACGCCCAACCGGCTGCACGCCTATGACTACCTCGCCTACGCGAACCTGCAGATGGGCCGCGACGAGGCGGCGCGCGCGGTGATGGCGGAGATGAAGAGGGTCGACAAGCCGGCCGACAACTTCGCGGCAGCCTTCGGCCTGGCCGCGATACCCGCGCGCATGGCCCTGGAGCGGGGGGCATGGTCCGAGGCGGCAAAGCTCGATCTCTACCCGGCCCGCGAAGCGTATCCGTGGGACAAGCATCCGCATGCCGAAGCGATCAACGCCTTCGCGCGCG
>JBKJTM010000115.1:0-6520 GCA_046590805.1 Usitatibacter sp. | reverse complement strand
CATACCCATCACCAAAAATTCCAGATGCACTCTTCCTGGGCAAAGCAGACTGTCGCCTCTGAAAGAGCACCCGTATGGGGCTACTCCTCCCCTTGACTGGTACAGCTCGAAGAGAGGACGCTCTTCCTCTCCTGCGGAGCTGTGCCAGTCCCGCTCGGAAAATTTGGCTCAGAGATGCCGAATTTTCGGTGATTGGTATCACATCCAGCGTTTGCGCCGCTTGTAACTCTTGACGTCCTTGAAGCTCTTGCGAACGCCGCCTTCCGTGACGCCCAGATAGAACTCCTTGACGTCGGGATTGCTGGCAAGCTGGGCGCTGAGGCCCTCCATCACGATGCGCCCGTTTTCCATGACGTAGCCGTAATCGCTGTTCCGCAGGGCGATGTTGGCGTTCTGCTCCACCACCAGCACGCTCAGGCCCTCCTCGCGGTTGATGCGGCGCACGTTGTCAAAGATCCCGGCCACCAGCAGCGGCGCGAGGCCCAGGCTGGGTTCGTCCAGCAACAGCACTTTCGGGTGGGCCATCAGGGCGCGGCCAATGGCGATCATCTGCTGCTCGCCGCCGGAGGTGTACCCGGCCTGGGAAGTGCGCCGGCTCTTCAGCCGCGGAAAGAATTCGTAGACGCGCTCGAGCTCGTTACGCAGCTCGGCACGGGACACCTTGCGGGTATAGGCCCCGGTGAGCAGGTTCTCCTCCACCGTGAGGTGCCCGAAACAGTGGCGCCCCTCCATCACCTGCACCACGCCGCGCTTCACCAGGTCCGCGGGGTTCATCGCGTCGACGCGCTCCCCGCGCAGGTGGATGGCGCCCTTGGTCACCTCGCCGCGCTCGGCGCGCAGGAGGTTGGAGATCGCCTTGAGGGTGGTGCTCTTGCCCGCGCCGTTGGCCCCGAGGAGGGCGACGATGCCCCCCTCGGGTACCGCGAGCGAGACGCCTTTCAGCACCAGGATCACGTGGTTGTAGATGACCTCGATGCCGTTCACATCGAGCAGCGGCTTCGCTGCCTCGGGTTTCGGATTCGCCGCCATCTCGTTCCTCGTGCCCCTTGCCCCTTGCCCTACTTCTCTTTCGAACAATCGCGCGGCGTGATCTTCTTCTCGGTCGCGTACGCCTTCGCGGAGGCCTTGATCATCGGATTCAGGATCTTCATGTCGGCCTCGTACCAGTCCGACGTGTAGCTCCAGTCCTTGCCGTCCCAGGTGTGGATCCGGCCGCGGCGCACGCCCTCGTGGTCGCTGCAGGAGGTCTTGAGGGGCTGCACCATGTCGCCGAATCCCAGCGCCTTGATCTTGCCAGCGTCGAGATTCAGGTTCTCGGCGCCCCAGCGCACTTCCTCGCCGGTGACCACGCGCTTGCCGTACTTCGACTGCGCCTGCCGGATCGCCTCGACCGTGAGCATCGCCGAGATCATGCCGCGGTTGTAGAGAACGCTGCCGACGTCCTTCTTGTCCTTCGCGGTGCCCTGCCCCTTGTCGTAGAGCGTGCTGACCATCTCCTTGTGGATGGGGAAGTCACGCTCGTCGGAGTGGCCGAGGGCGATGCCGTTGTAGCCCTTGGAGGCCATCTCCGCCGGCTCGACATCGGGCTCAGCCGAAGACCACCACACGCCGAACATCTGCAGGCGCGGATAGGAGACCGCGATCGCCTCCTTGATCGAGGTCGAATTCATCACGCCCCAGCCCCACAGGAAGACGTAGTCGGGCCGCTGCTGGCGCACCTGCAGCCACGTGGCCTTCTGCTCCACCCCAGGGTGGGTCACCGGCAGCAGGATGAGCTGGAAGCCCATCATCTTGGCGCGCTCCTCGAGGAGCTTGATCGGCTCCTTGCCGTAGGGCGAGTCGTGGTAGACGAGGGCGATCTTCTTGCCCTTGAGGCTGCCCTTTTTCGCCACGTGCTGCACCAGCATGTCCGCGGCGCTCCAGTAGGTGCCGAGGAGCGGGAAGTTCCAGGCGAAGACGCTGCCGTCCACCGAGTCGGCGCGGCCATAGCCGGTGGTGAGGAGCGTGATCTTGTCGGCGGCCACCTTGTCGGTGAGCGCGTAGGTGATGCCGGTGGACAGCGGGTTCACCGCGACCGGCTTCTTGCTCTTCAGGCGCTCGTAGCACTCCACGCCGCGGTCGGTGGCGTAGCCGGTCTCGCACTCCTCGAAGGCGATCTTGATGCCGTTGACCCCTCCCTTGGCGTTCACCAGCTTCAGGTAATCGACGTAGCCGTCGGCCCAGGGGATGCCATTGGGCGCGTAGGCTCCGGTGCGGTACACCAGGACCGGGATGAAGATCTCGCCGGCGGACTGCGCGACGACCTCCTGCACGGCGCCGAAGGCGCCGGCCACGGCAAGCGCGACCGCCGCGACTTTGATTCTCATGGTGCGTTTCATCTCTCTCTCCTCCTCGTTGTGATGCTGCGTGCTTCAGTGCGGGAACGGCCAGAGCCTCAGCTTCTCCTTCCCGATCGCCCAGAGGCGCGCGAGCCCGCGCGGCTCCACGATCAGGAAGAACACGATGAGCGCCCCGAAAACCATGAACTCGATGTGCGAGATCATCGCGGTGGACAGCGGTATGCCGAGCCAGCCGGGAAGCTGGTTCAGCATCAGCGGCAGGATCACGATGAAGGCGGCGCCGAAGAAGCTGCCCATGATCGAGCCCAGGCCGCCGATGATCACCATGAAGAGCAGCTGGAACGAGCGGTTCACGTCGAAGGCTAGCGGCTCCCAGGAGCCCAGGTAGACGAAGGCCCACAACGCTCCGGCCACGCCGACGATGAAGGAGCTCACCGCGAAGGCCGAGAGCTTGGCCATCATCGGGCGGATGCCGATCACCTCGGCCGCCACGTCCATGTCGCGCGTCGCCATCCACGAGCGGCCGATCGCGCCGCGCACCAGGTTGCGCGCCACCAGCGCGAACACGCACACGAATGCGAGGACGAAGAGGTAGCGCTGCGCCGGCGTGTCGATGCCGTAGCCGAAGATCTCGAGGGGCGGGGCCGACACGTTCCCCGACGACGAGTCGCGGGTGAACCACTTGACCCGCGCGAACAGCCAGTCGACGAAGAACTGGGCGGCGAGCGTGGCTACCGCGAGGTAGAAGCCCTTGATGCGCAGGCTCGGGATACCGAAGAGGATCCCCACGATGGTGGCGAACACCCCCGACAGCAGGAAGATCACGATGAGGTTGAGATCGGGCACCCGCACCGCCAGGTTGTAAGCCGAGTAGGCGCCGATCGCCATGAACGCCCCGGTGCCGAGCGACACCTGCCCGCAATAGCCCACCAGGATGTTGAGGCCGATCGCCGCGAGCGACAGGATCAGGAACGGCACCAGGATCGCGCGGAAGAGGTACTCGGAGCCGATGAACGGCATCACGCCGAAGGCGAACACCAGGAAGCCGATCACGAAGATGCGGTCCTGCAGGATCGGGAAGAGCTGCTGGTCCGAGGCGTAGGTGGTCTTGAACTGGCCGGTTTCGCGATAGATCATGTGCGTCTCCCCGGCGAAGGCCGGGGTCCTATTAGCCACCGGCCTTCGCCGGTGTGACAGGCGTTAAACACGGTCGATGTGCCTCTCGCCGAACAGGCCCTCGGGTCTGAACAGCAGGAACACCAGCGCGAGAACGTAGGCGAACCAGTTCTCGATGCCGCCGCCCAGCATCGGGCCGAGATACACCTCCGACACCTTTTCCCCGAGGCCGATGATCAGGCCGCCGATGATGGCGCCCGGAATGGAAGTGAAGCCGCCGAGGATCACCACCGGCAGCGCCTTCAGCGCGACCAGCTGGAGCGAAAACTGCACCCCCAGCTTGGAGCCCCAGATCACGCCGGCGACCAGCGCCACCAGCCCCGCCACGCTCCAGACGATGACCCAGATGCGGTTCAACGGGATGCCGATGGACTGCGCCGCCTGGTGGTCGTCGGCCACCGCGCGCAGCGCTCTCCCCGTCCCGGTCTTCTGGAAGAAGAGCGCGAGCAGCCCGACCAGCGTGGCCGCGATCAGCGCCGCGTAGACGTCCTCCATCGACACCAGGATGCCGCCCTCGAAGGTGCTCTCGAGGAGGATCTTCGGCTCCTTCGGCATGCCGATGTTGAGGGTGTAGATATCGCTGCCCCACAGCGTCTGCCCGAGGCCGTCGAGGAAGTAGGCGATGCCGAGCGTAGCCATGAAGAGGACGATGGGATCCTGGTTCACCAGCCGGCGCAGCACCAGCCGCTCGATCAGCCAGGCCACCGCCACCATGATGGCGATGGTGAGGGCGAGCGCCACGATCAGCGGCATCTTCTCCATCAGCCGCACCAGGGAGAGCGCGGCGAAGAGCACCATCGCGCCCTGGGCGAAGTTGAAGACGCCCGAGGCCTTGAAGATCAGCACCAGGCCGATGGCCACGAGCGAATAGAGCACCCCCGACATGAGCCCGCCCAGCACCACCTCCAGCCACTGCGGGAACCTGGCCGACCCGAACAGCATCGGCGACGCGCCGCCGAAGGCGAGCAGCACGAAGAACGCGATGGTGAGGTTGCGGGAGGTGGCCGCGTTCATCAGTGCTTGACGCCCAGGTAGGCATCGACCACGGCCTGGTTGGCGCGCACCTCGCTCGGCGTGCCGTCGGCGATCTTGCGTCCGTAGTCGAGCACCACGACGCGATCCGAGAGATCCATCACCACCCCCATGTCGTGCTCGATGAGGACGATGGTGGTGCCGAATTCGTCGTTCACGTCGAGGATGAAACGCGACATGTCCTGCTTCTCCTCGACGTTCATGCCCGCCATCGGCTCGTCCAGCAGCAGCACCTTCGGTTCCGCCGCGAGCGCGCGGCCGAGGTCGACCCGCTTCTGCAGACCATAGGGGAGCCGCCCCACCTGCATCTTCCTCACGTGCTGGATCTCGAGGAAATCGATGATCTCCTCGACGCGAATCCTGTGTTCGGTCTCCTCCCTGAGCGCCGGCCCGATGCGCAGCGCCTGCAGCAGCAGGTTGGTGCGCATCATCAGGTTGCGCCCGGCGAGGATGTTCTCCAGCACCGACATGCCCTTGAAGAGGGCGAGGCTCTGGAAGGTGCGCGCGATGCCCTGGCTCGCCGCGTCATGGGGATGCATCGCGGCGTGCGTCTTGCCGCGGTAGGTGATGCGTCCGGCCTGCGGGCGGTAGACGCCGTTGATCACGTTCAGCATCGAGCTCTTGCCCGCGCCGTTCGGGCCGATGATCGCGCGCACCTCGTGCTCGCGCACGTCGAAGCTCACGTCGGTGAGCGCCTTCACCCCGCCGAAGGCGAGCGAGATCGAGTCGACGGCGAGGATGACCTCGCCCACCTTGCGGCCGGCCTCCTGGGAATCGAGCTCGCGCAGGTTCACGCGGCCGCCCTCGCCGCGTCGGGCGCGAACGTCTTCACCGGCGTGATGTGCAGCTCGGCGCGCACGCTGCCGGTGCGCCCGTCTTCGAAGCGGACCTGCGCTTCCATCACGCAGCGCTCGGCGCCCGAGTAGAGCGCGTCCACGATGATGGCGTACTTCTCGCCGATGTAGCCGCGGCGCACCTTGCGCGTGCGCGTGAGCTCGCCATCGTCCGCATCGAGCTCCTTGTGCAGGATCACGAAGCGGTGCATCTGGCTGCCGCAGAGCTTCGAGTCGCGCGCGAGGTCGGCATTGACCTTGGCCACGCAGTCGGCGACGAGCCCCACTACCTGCGGCTTGGCCGCGAGGTCGGTGTAGCCGGAGTAAGGGATGCCGCGCCGCTCCGCCCAGTCGCCCACCGCCTGCATGTCGATGTTGATCATCGCGGTGGCTTGCGCGCGGCCGTCCCCGAAGGCCACCGCCTCCTTGATGTAGGGGAAGAACTTGAGCTTGTTCTCGAGGTACTTGGGCGCGAACAACGTACCGGCGGAGAGCTTGCCGACGTCCTTGGCGCGGTCGATGATCTTCAGGTGCCCGCCCTCGTCGAAGAAGCCGGCGTCGCCCGTATGAAACCAGCCCTCGGCATCCTTTGCCTCGCGGGTCGCCTCCTCGTTCTTGTAGTACGCGCTGAAGAGCCCGGGGCAGCGCAGCACGATCTCGCCGCTGTCGAGCACGCGCACCTCCACGCCCTTCATCGGCGGCCCCACGGTATCGGGCTTCACCTGGCCGTCGGGCTGCACGCAGACCATCACCGAGGTCTCGGTCGATCCGTACAGCTGCTTCAGGTTGATGCCGAGCGAGCGGTAGAAGACGAAGAGATCGGGCCCGATCGCCTCGCCCGCCGTGTAGGCGACGCGGACCCGCGTCATGCCGAGGGCGTTGCGCAGCGGGCCATACACCAGCAGGTTGCCGATCGCGTAGCGAAAGCGGTCGAGGGCGCCGACCTCGGATCCGTCGAGGATCCGCGAGCCGACGCGCCGCGCGAGCTCCATGAAATGGTGGAACATGCGGCGCTTCACGTAGCTCGCATCCTCCATGCGGATGGTGACCTGGGTGAGCAGCGCCTCCAGCACGCGCGGCGGCGCGAAGTAATAGGTCGGCCCGATTTCGCGCATGTCGGTGAGCACGGTCTCGCCCGAC
>JBKJTM010000495.1:0-10862 GCA_046590805.1 Usitatibacter sp. | reverse complement strand
CTCCCAAGCCCATGGACCCCGTGTTGCGCCCGCCGTACTGGTCGTCGTCGTCGCGACGCCCGCTCACCTCGAGCCGCACGCCGCGCCAGGTCTCGTTCACCGAGGCGAACAGCGACTTGGTGTCGCGGCGGCTCTGCACGTAGATCGGCGCGCCGGCGTCGTCGCGCTCGGGGTACACGCGCTGGCGAACGAACTCGAGGCCGCTCACCACGCTGCCCGTGGCGGTGGCGACGTCGCTCACCCAGGAGGCCTGGTCCTGGCGCGTCTCGAAGCGCGCGGGAAACGGGCCCTTGAAGGCCAGCTCGTCGCGGCCGTGGCCGAGCGAAAGGCGGGTCGCGACCCCTGGAGCGAGCAGCGTGGAAGAAGTGATGCGGCCGCCGATGACCCTCTGGTCGCTGCGGTCGTCGGGGCTGCCGCCATCGAAGAACGTGCGCGACCGCGAGCCGAAACCTTCGAGGGTCAGCGTCTCACCCTGCCACATGACCTGGGACGCGCGCAGCGTGAGAAACGCGTTCTCGTGGGGATCCCGGTCGGGATCGTGCACGCCGAATGGCACGCGCGGATTGGTGGCGCTGCCGGCGTCGACCTTGCGCACGCCGGCGGAGATCGAGGCCTTGGTGCCCTTGTCCGCGGTGGCGAGGCCGAAGCTCGCGCGGCGATCGTTGTCGGTGCCGTACGACACGTCGGCGAAGAGGTGCGGCACGCCCTTGCCGCGGGTGAATATCTGGATCACGCCGCCGATCGCCTCCGATCCGTAGAGGCTCGAGAGCGCGCCCTTCACGACCTCGATGCGCTCGATCATCTCCAGCGGGATCGCCTCGATCGCGGTGGTGCCGGCGGTCGCGGAGCCGACCCGCAGGCCGTCGACCAGCACCAGCGTCTGCGCCGCGCCGGCGCCGCGCAGGAAGATGCCGGTGGGCTGCCCCGGCCCGCCGGTCGCGCGGATCTCGATGCCGGCGCGGCGCTGCAGCGCCTCGGCGAGCGAGAGCGGCGCCATCGCGTCCAGGTCCTCGCGCGTGATGACGACGGCGTCGCGCAGCGTGGTGACGGTGCCGGCGACGGCCCGGGTGGCGGTCACGACGAGCGGTTCCTGGGCGCGGGCGACGAGGGGATCGGCGAGCTGCGCCTGAATGGGCAGCGATGCGAGGCCGAGGAGCCCCGCGAGGGAAAGGCGATTCATGCTGGAGAGTCTTTCATGGCCATGCAGCGAGCGTCCCCGCAGGCTGCGTGTCTCAATCCCGTTGCCGGGTCCCGCGACCGGATCGGTCTCCGGGCTCGCGAGCTCGGAAATCGAGCTCGCATACCGTTGCGGGGGCAGCGCCGGCTTCTCACCGGCTTCCCGTGCATACGATCGCTGTCGGCATGATACGCCTCCCCGCCTCGCGCTCGCTCGAAACAGCTTTCAAAAGAGCGGCTTACGCTTTGACGTGGAATGAAATTTCCGATAGGGTGAGCATCATGGACCAGGAATTTTCCGCCCTCGAGGAAAAGATCGCGCAGCTGGTGCAGCGCCTCAAGGTCCTGCGCGAGGAAAACCTCGACCTGCGCCAGCAGCTCGCCGCGCGCGCCGACGAGAATGTCCGCAATACCGAAAAGCTGAACGCCGCGCGCTCGCGCATCGAGGCGCTGCTCAAGCTGATCCCCGAGACCGAGTCTTGAGCGCCGCCGAGGAAAAGCGCGAGAAGGGCGTGATGAGCATCAGCCTGCTGGGACGCGAGTTCCGCGTGGGCTGCCCCGAGGGCGAGGAGAAGCAGCTGCTCGCCTCGGTCGACTACCTCAACCGGAAACTCAAGGAAGTCCGCGATACCGGCAAGGTCTCGGGCAACGAGCGCATCGCGATCATGGCCGCTTTGAACATCGCGCACGAGCTCATGTCGAACAACGGCAAGGGTCCCGCGTCGTTTGACGCTTCGGCGTACAGGCGTAGAATCGTTGCGATGCAGGAGACGGTCGATTCGGCGCTGTCAGCCGATCAGGAAAACCTCTTCTAGCGGTAAAAGGGGTCAGTAATCTGACCCCCTCCGCGGGTTTCGAGGGGCCGGGTTTTCTGCGGTGTTCGTCCGGGCTTACATCTTTGTACCGATAAGCTGTAGCCATGGATGCTTGCCCAGTGCGCTATTGTGCGAGTCCCACGTCGGACTTACCTGCGGCGCACGGTGAGTGACCGCCTTGAACCGTCGGTTCGAGAGTGCGGCCCGGGCGAACTCCGCAGCGAATCCGGCCGGCCCTTGTCATTCCCGCGTAGGCGGGAATCCCATTTCCGCTGATTGGGCCCCCGCCTGCGCGGGGGAGACGTATGCCCAACTACTGGCTCATGAAATCGGAGCCCGACGAGTTCTCGATCGACGACCTCGTCAAGGCCGCGAAGAAGACCACCCCGTGGTTCGGCGTGCGCAACTACCAGGCGCGCAACTACATGCGCGACCACATGCGCGTGGGCGACGGCGTGCTTTTCTATCACTCCAGTTGCGCGGTGCCGGGCATCGCGGGCATCGCGAAGGTCGCGAGCGCCGCCCATCCCGATCCCTCGCAGTTCGATCGCAGGAGCCCCTATTACGACCCGAAGGCGAAGCGCGACGAGCCGCGCTGGATGCTGGTGGACGTGAAGCTCGCGCAGAAGACGCGCGTCATGCCCCTGGACGAGATGCGCACCTATCCGGAGCTCGCGCAGATGGTGGTGCTGAAGCGCGGCAACCGCCTCTCCATCACCCCGGTCAGCGCGGCGGAATGGGAGTTCATCGTCCAGAAGCTCGATGGTTGAGGCGCTGGCCTATCTCGCCATCGGCGCGGCCACGGGGTTCTTCGCGGGGCTGCTCGGCATCGGCGGCGGCACGATCATCGTCTCGTCGCTCGCGCTGATGTTCGCGGCACAGGGCTTCCCGGCTCCCTACGTGATGCACATGGCGATCGGCACCTCGCTCGCCGCGATCATGTCGGGCGCCTGGGCGAGCTTCCGTACCCATCATCGCCACGGAGCGGTCGATTGGCCGACGGTAAAGACGATGGCGCCTGGAATGCTCCTGGGAATCATCGCCGGCACCGCGCTCGCGCGCTTCATGAGCACGGCGGCGCTCAAGGTGGCGTTCCTCTCCATCATGTCGCTCATCATCGTGCAGCTGGCCTTCAACGTGCGCCCGCGCGCGGCGCGCAGCCTTCCGGGGCTCCTGGGCATGACGACGGCGGCCATCGGCATCGGCGTCACCTCGAGCCTCTTCGGCGGCGGCGCCGCGGCCGTGGGCGTGCCGTTCCTCACCTGGTGCGGCATGACCATCCACCGGGCCATCGGCACGGTAGCGGCGCTGGGCTTCCCGGTGGCGATCTTCGGCGCCGTTTCCTATGCGATCGCGGGGCAGGGCGCGGCGGGCATGCCGCCCTGGAGCATCGGCTTCGTCTACCTGCCGGCCTTCGCGGGCATCTCGGTGACGAGCGTGCTGGTGGCGCCCTATGGCGCGCGCCTTGCGCACAAGCTGAAGGGCCCGACGCTGCGGCGCATCTTCGCGGTGTTCCTCATCGCGATCGGCGCGAAGGTGGCGATCTCGGTCTAGGGGACCTCAGGCGCCGCACCAGCGCTGCATCAGCGTCCTGAAGAGATCCACCGATTGCTCGAGGCGCGTGAGCGAGCACCACTCGTCGGTCTGGTGCGCGAGCGTGGGCTCGCCGGGGCCGAGGATCACCGCCGGCGGTCCGCCGAAGCCGCGCTTGAGGTCGGCGCCATCGGTGGAGAACGTGATGGTGCGCGGTGCGGGGCGCTCGCCGACGAACGGCGTGCAGGCATCGAACACCTGCTGCACCCACTCGTCCTGCGGCTCCGTGTAGAGCGCCGGGACGTCGACGATCTTGCGGACCTTCGCGCCGCGCGGTGCGAGCAGGGCCTCGAGCGATCCGCACAGGTGCACATGGTCGATGCCGGGCACCGTGCGCGTGTCGAGCGTGATACGCGCCTCGTCGGGCACGGAATTCGTATTCAGCCCGCCATGGATCGTGCCGACATTCATCGTTGGCTTGCCCATGATGGGGTGCGACTCGACCGGAAAATGGAAGTGCTCGAGGTCGCCGATCGCCTTCGCGAGCTTCACGATGGCGTTGTCGCCCACCTCCGGCATCGAGCCATGGGCGGTGGTGCCGAAGGTCTCGATCTCGAACCACGCGAGGCCCTTGTGGCCGACGTAGGGATAGTTCGCCGTGGGCTCGGCGACGACGATCGCGCCGGCGCGGTCGAGAAGCTCGTGGTCGGCGAGGTAGCGCGCCCCCTCGCAGCCGATCTCCTCGCCCGCGGTGATCACCAGCACCAGCCCGGGCCCGCGCGCGAGGTGCGGCGCGAGCTCGAGGGCGGCGACGATGAACGCGGCGATGCCGCTCTTCATGTCGGTGGAGCCGCGTCCATAGATGCGGTCGCCATCGGTCTCGCCGGCGAAGGCGTCGCGGCGCCAGCGGGCGGCGCCGAGGGGAACGGTATCGATGTGGCCGGTGAAGCAGATCGGCGGGCGCGCATCGTCACCGCCGATCTGCGCAATCAGGCTGGTGCGGGATTCCGCGAACTCGTGATACGCAACCCGGAACCCGCCGCCTTCGAGCATCGCGCCCAGGTGGCGCGCGCAGGCGCGCTCCATTCCCGGCGGGTTGATGGTGTTGAAGGCGAGCAGCTCGCGCGTGAGGGTGCGGGGGTCTGGCTTGGTGCCCATGTCAGGACTTTCCGGCGGCGGCGGCGGCGCGCGCGTGGCGGCGGCGCCGCTGCGCCCAGTTGTTGAGCGCCTCGACGGTCACCGAGAAGGCGAGCGCGAAGTAGACGTAGCCCTTGGGAATGTGGAAGTGCATGGTGAAGAAGTCCATGTGTCCCGCTCCCCGCCGTCAGCGCATAAGGCGCCGGGCGGCCTCCTGGTATTTCTCGGAAGTCTTCTGCGCGACCTCGGGCGGCATTGGTGGCGCCGGGGGCTTGCGTTCGAAGCCGATGGAATCGAGCCAGTTGCGCACGTACTGCTTGTCGAAGCTCTCGGGGCTTTCGCCCTCGCGCCAGGTGTCGAGCGGCCAGAAGCGCGACGAGTCCGGCGTGAGCGCCTCGTCGATGAGGTGGAGCCGGCCCTCGGCGTCGGTGCCGAACTCGAACTTGGTGTCGGCGATGATGATGCCGCGCTCGAGCGCATGGTCGGCAGCGGCGCGGTAGAGCCGGATGGCGGCATCGCGCACCTCGCGCGCTCGCGCCTCGCCCACCATCGCCGCCATCTGCTCGAAGGTGATGTTCTCGTCGTGGTGCCCGG
Source organism: Usitatibacter sp. (assembly GCA_046590805.1). Lineage (GTDB taxonomy): Bacteria > Pseudomonadota > Gammaproteobacteria > Burkholderiales > Usitatibacteraceae > Usitatibacter. Next base: position 5,607 of record JBKJTM010000495.1, on the reverse strand, counting down.
CTTCGGCCTTGGTGGCCGGGGTGAAGATGGGCTCCGGCAGCTTCGAGGCGCGCTTCAACCCCGCCGGCAGCGCGATGCCGCACACCGTGCCGCTCGCCTGGTACTCCTTCCAGCCCGAGCCTTCGAGGTAGCCGCGCACCACCGCCTCGACCGGAAGCGTCGCGAACTTCTTCACCACGATCGAGCGCCCGCGCACCTGCTCGCGCTCGTGCGGGGCGACGACGGTCTCCGGGTCGATGCCCGTCAGGTGGTTGGGGATGATCCCGACGAGGTGCTGGAACCAGAAGTTCGCGAGCTCGGTGAGCACGCGCCCCTTCTCCGGCACCGGCGTCGGCAGGATCACGTCGTAGGCCGAGAGGCGGTCGGTGGTGACGATCAGCAGCTTGTCGCCGCCGACCGCGTAGATGTCGCGAACCTTGCCGCGCGCGATGAGCGGCAGGCTCGCGATCGACGACTCGAAGACCGGCTTCACCGCCTGTGCCCGCGCCGCGGCGGCATCAAGCCGCCACGGCCTGCTTCTCGAGATCCGACTTCCACTGCCCCCGGGATGCGAGGCTGTTCATGCGTGCGCGATGCTGGAACGCCTTCTGCGCCGCCGGGACGTTCGCGGCCTGCCCGCGCCATGCCTTCAGCGCGACGGCTTGCAATGCACGGCTGTAGCTGAACGTGAGCGGCCAGGTCGCGCCCACACGGTTCATCGCGTCGAGGTGCGCGGTGGCGTTCTCGTCGGTCTGGCCGCCGGAGAGGAACACCACGCCCGGAAGGGCGGCGGGCACGGTGCGTTTCAGCACCCGCAGCGTCCGCTCGGCGACTTCCTGCACGCTTGCCTGCCTGGCGTTGTCCTTGCCCGACACGCACATGCTCGCCTTGAGGATCACGTGCTCCAGCGAGACGCCCTGGCGCGCGAGCTCGGTGAACAACGCTTCCAGGGTGGCGAGATGCACCTCTTCGCTGCGCTCGGCCGAATGGGTGCCGTCCAGCAGAACCTCCGGCTCGACGATCGGGACGATCGAGGCTTCCTGGCACGCGGCCGAATAGCGCGCGAGCGCGTGCGCGTTCGCCTCCAGGCACGCGATCGAGGGAATGCCGTCCCCGATGGTGATCACCGCGCGCCACTTGGCGAAGCGCGCGCCCATGGCGAAATAGTCCTTCATCCGTTGCGGCAGCTTGTCCAGGCCCTCGGTCACCTTCTCGCCCGCGTGGAGCGGCATGTCCACGGCGCCGGCGTCCACCTTGATGCCGGGGAGGATGCCGCTCTTCTTCAGGTACTCGCCGAAGTTCAACCCGTCCTTCGTGTTCTGGCGCAGCGTCTCGTCGAACAGGATCACGCCGCTCACGAACTGCGCGATCTCGGGGGTGGTGAAGAGCATCTCGCGGTAGGCGCGGCGGTTCTCCTCGTTGCATTCGACGCTCACGGAGTCGAAGCGTTTCTTGCAGGTGCCGGCGCTCTCGTCGGCGGCGAGCAGGCCCTTGCCCGGCGCGACCATGGCGCGGGCAGTCTCGGTCATCAGCTTGGTATCCATGCGTTCCTCGGGATTCGTTGCGGGAGGGAGAACCGGTTATTTTACCGCCGCGCGATCATCAGGTCGATTGCGGGGCCTTCCTCGCGCACCACCAGCAGGACGGACTCGTCCGGCCGCGAATTCCGCGCCCTATTGCCGGTGCTCGCCGACCTTCACGATCTTCATCGTGTTGGTGCCGCCGGCCTTGCCGATCGGCTCGCCGATGGTGAGCACGATCAGGTCGCCGGGCTTCACCACCCCGTGGCGCACGAGCACCGATTCGGCTTCCGCCAGCAGTTCCTCGCGGTCGTGGCCGACGTACTTGACCATCAGCGGATAAACGTCGCGGAAGAGCGTGCAGCGATAGCGTGTCTCGGTCTGCGCGGTGAGCGCGAAGATCGGCACGCCGCAGTTCAGGCGCGACATCCAGAGCGCCGTCGAGCCCGACTCGGTGAGGGAAGCGATCGCCTTCACCTTGAGGTGATAGGCGGTGAAGAGTGCCGCCATCGCGATCGACTGGTCGACGCGCGTGAAGACGCGGTTGAGGAGCTCGGTCTCGAGCGTGACAACCTGGGATTTCTCCGCCTCGAGGCAGATGCGGTTCATCGCCGCGATCGTCTCGACCGGGTACTGGCCCGACGCGCTCTCGGCCGAAAGCATCACGGCATCGGTGCCGTCGAGCACCGCGTTGGCGACGTCCGAGACTTCGGCGCGCGTCGGCACCGGGCTCGAGATCATCGACTCCATCATCTGCGTCGCGGTGATGGTGAGCTTGTTCAGCTCCCTCGCCTGCCGGATCATGCGCTTCTGCAGCGCCGGCACCGCGGCGTCGCCCACTTCCACCGCCAGGTCGCCGCGCGCCACCATGATGCCGTCGCACGCCTGCATGATGTCCTCGAGCGCGGGGATCGCCTCGGCGCGCTCGATCTTGGCGATCAGCATCGCCTTGCCGCCGGCGGCGCGCAGCAGCTCGCGCGCCATGTACATGTCGGAGCCGCTCTTGGGGAACGAGACCGCGACATAGTCGACGTTCATCCTCGCCGCGGTGCGGATGTCCTCGATGTCCTTCGAGGTGAGCGCGGCCGCGGTGAGGCCCCCGCCCTGGCGGTTGATTCCCTTGTTGTTCGAAAGCCAGCCGCCGTGGCGCGTGACGGTGTGGATCTCGCTGCCCTTCACCTTGCTGATGTCGAGCACGATGCGGCCGTCGTCCAGCAGCAGCACGTCGCCCGCCTTCACGTCGCGCGGCAGCTCCTTGTAATCGAGGCCGACGCGCTCCTGGTCGCCCGGCCCGTCGAGGCCCGCGTCGAGGATGAAGGGGTCGCCGGGCTTGAGCTGCACCTTGCCGTCCCTGAACCTGCCCACGCGGATCTTCGGCCCCTGCAGGTCGGCCATGATGCCGACCGCGCGATCGATCTTGCGGCAGGTGACGCGCACCAGCTCCGCGCGCTTCATGTGGTCCTCGGCGGTGCCGTGGGAGAAGTTGAGGCGCACCACGTCGACCCCGGCGATGAACATCCGCTCCAGCGTCGCGGCGTCGCTCGAGGCGGGGCCGAGGGTGGCTACGATCTTGGTGCTTCTCTCCATGTCTTCGGGGCCTATGCGCCGTTCGCGCGCTGTTCGAGCACTTCGACCGCGGGTAGCCGGCGGCCCTCGAGGAATTCGAGGAAGGCGCCGCCGCCGGTCGATATGTAGCCGATGCGGTCGGTGACGCCGAATTTGGCGATCGCGGCGAGGGTGTCGCCGCCGCCGGCGATGGAGAATGCGTTGGACGAGGCGATCGCCTCGGCGATGGCGCGGGTGCCGTTCTCGAACGCCGCGAACTCGAACACGCCCACCGGGCCGTTCCACACGATGGTGCCGGCCTGGTGCAGCAGGCCCGCGTAGCGCGTCGCGGTCGCCGGGCCGATGTCGAGGATCAGGTCGTCGTCCTCGACCGCCGTCGCGGGCTTTGCGGTCGCGGGCGTGTCGGCGGCGAAAGCCTTGCCGACCACGACGTCCGTGGGGATCGGCACCGCGGCGCCCCGCGCCTGCATCATCACCATGATCTCCTTCGCCTCCGGCGCCAGGTCCGCCTCGCAGAGCGATTTGCCGCTCGGCAGGCCCGCCGCGAGCATGAAGGTGTTGGCGATGCCGCCGCCCACGATCAGCTGGTCCACCTTCTGCGCGAGCGTCTTGAGGATCGACAGCTTGGTGGAAACCTTCGAGCCCGCCACGATCGCCACCAGCGGGCGCCGCGGGGCGGCGAGCGCGCGTCCGAGCGCGTCGAGCTCGGCGGCGAGCAGGGGTCCCGCGCAAGCGACCTTCGCATGCTTCGCGATCCCGTGGGTGGTCGCCTCGGCGCGGTGCGCGGTGCCGAACGCGTCGTTCACGTAGACGTCGCAGAGCGCCGCCATCCTGCGCGCGAGGCCGTCGTCGTCCTTCTTCTCGCCCTTGTTGAAGCGGCAGTTTTCGAGCAGCACCACGGAGCCGGGGGCTACCTCGACACCCTCGACCCAATCTGCCTTCAACGGCACGTCGCGTCCGAGGAGCTTCGCGAGCCGCGCGGCCACGGGCGCCAGTGAATCGGCCTGGGAGAACCGCCCCTCCGTGGGCCTTCCGAGGTGCGAGGTGACCATCACCGCGGCGCCGCGCTCGAGGCCGAGGCGGATGCCGTCGAGCGAGGCGCGGATGCGCGTGTCGTCGGTGATCGCGCCGCGATCGTCGAGCGGCACGTTCAGGTCGGCGCGGATGAAGACGCGCTTGCCCGCCAGGTCGACGTCCGCCATCTGCAGCACGGCCATTACAGGGACTCCCGCCGGGCCCGCGCGCGCGCGCCCGATTGCTCCAGGACCTCGTTCAGCTCGCGCGTGATGCGGCTGCCGGTCTTCTGGAAAAGGAAGGGGAACAACCCGTGCACGAAAGCCGCGATTCCGCCGAGCGTCATCTTCGCGCCGTAGCGGCAGGCGAACACACAGTGCTCGAGGTAGCTCTCGCCCACGTCGCGCGGATGGGCAGTGAACGGGTTGCGCATCGCGCCGGAAGGCCTAGTTCGCCGCCATCCACGCCATGGTGACGTCGAGCATGCGGTTGGAGAAGCCCCACTCGTTGTCGTACCAGCTGGAGACTTTCACCAGCCTGCCGGACACCTTGGTGAGCGTCGCGTCGAAGACCGACGAGCGCGGGTCGTGGTTGAAGTCGATCGAGACCAGCGGGCCGGTGTTGTAGCCGAGGATGCCTTTCAGCGGGCCGGCTTCCGAGGCCTTCTTCATGATGCCGTTCACTTCGTCGACAGTGGTGTCGCGCGCGGCGATGAAGGAGAGATCCACGAGCGAGACGTTGATGGTCGGCACGCGGATGGCGAATCCGTCCAGCTTGCCGTTCAGGTCCGGCAGCACCAGGCCCACGGCGGCGGCGGCGCCGGTCTTGGTCGGGATCATCGACATCGTGGCCGAGCGGGCGCGGCGCAGGTCCTCGTGGAATACGTCGGTGAGCACCTGGTCGTTGGTGTACGAGTGGATCGTGGTCATGAGGCCGGTGGTGAGCCCGATCGCGTCGTGCAGCGGCTTCACCAGCGGCGCCAGGCAGTTGGTGGTGCACGAGGCGTTCGAGATCACCGTGTGCGCGGCCTTGAGCACCTGGTGGTTGACGCCGTAGACGACGGTCGCATCGACGTCCTTGCCGCCGGGCGCCGAGATGATCACCTTGCCGGCGCCGCCCTTCAGGTGCGCCGAGGCCTTCTCCTTGGTGGTGAAGAAACCGGTGCACTCCATGACCACGTCGACCTTGAGATCTTTCCAGGGAAGCTGGGAGGGATCGCGCTGCGCGACCACCCTGATGCGGTCGCCGTTCACGACCATGTGGTCGCCATCGACCTCCACCTTGCCCGGGAACTTGCCGTGCGCGGTGTCGTAGCGCGTGAGGTGCGCGTTGGTCTCCGCGGGTCCGAGGTCGTTGATCGCGACGATCTGCAGGTCGTGGGACTTGTTGCTCTCGTAGTGGGCGCGCAGGATGTTGCGCCCGATGCGGCCATAGCCGTTGATGGCGACGCGGACAGTCATTTCGGGAGGCTCCAGATGGGAAACGCGGGGGGCAAGCTGGCTATTTTAGCCGACGCCCACCAGTGGCG
>JBKJTM010000425.1:0-7493 GCA_046590805.1 Usitatibacter sp. | reverse complement strand
CGGTGATATAGCTCAGCTGGTTAGAGCACAGCACTCATAATGCTGGGGTCGGTGGTTCAAGTCCACCTATCACCACCAACCCATTCCCCTTGCGACCGCCCATCTCCCATTCCGCGCTCCTTGCCACTGCATTCGCCGCCCTCGCGGCATTTGCAGGTGCCGCCTTGGCGCAAATGCGGCCGATTCCCGACGACGCCAAGCGCGGCCACATGCGCTACGTGCGCGAAATGGTGATCGAGATCGACGGCGACCGCGTGCTGCTTTCGCCCGGCGCGCTGATCCGCAACACCGACAACCGCATCGTGCTGCCCAGCTCCCTGCCGGCGGAAAGCCTGCTGGTGAAATACCTCCCCGATGCGGGCGGCCATGTCCACCGGGTCTGGATCCTCACCCAGGAAGAAGCGGCCCGGCCGGACAAGAAGAAGTAACCGGCCAGCATGGGCGGCAAGCTCTACATCAAGACGTTCGGCTGCCAGATGAACGAATACGACTCGGCCAGGATCGCCGATGTCATGGCCGATGCCGAGCAACTCACGCCCACTTTGCGCGCCGAGGATGCGGACCTCATCGTCTTCAACACCTGCTCGGTGCGCGAGAAAGCGCAGGAGAAAGTGTTTTCCGACCTCGGCCGGGCCAAGGAACTCAAGGCCGCGAACCCTGCGCTGATGGTAGCCGTCGGCGGCTGCGTGGCGAGCCAGGAAGGGCGCGGGATCGTGGCGCGCGCGCCTTACGTCGACGTCGTGTTCGGCCCGCAGACCCTGCACCGCCTGCCGGCGCTGCTCGCCGAGAGGCGCCGCACCGGCGCGGCGCAAGTCGACGTGAGCTTCCCGGAAATCGAAAAATTCGACCACCTGCCTCCGGCGCGCGTCGCAGGCCCGGCGGCGTTCGTATCCGTAATGGAAGGCTGCAGCAAGTACTGCAGCTTCTGCGTGGTGCCTTATACCCGCGGCGAGGAGTTCTCTCGTCCCCTGGGCGACATCCTGGCCGAGGTCGCGCAACTCGCGACGAAAGGCGTGCGCGAGGTCACCCTGTTGGGCCAGAACGTCAACGCCTATCGCGGCGAGCTGCCTTCGGGCGAGAGCGCCGACTTCGCGCTCCTCCTCGCTCAGGTGGCGAACATCGAGGCCGTCGAGCGCATCCGCTACACCACGTCGCACCCGCTCGAATTCACCCAACGCCTCATCGACGCGTACGCCAAGTTGCCGAAGCTGGTCTCGCAGCTCCACCTGCCGGTGCAGTCGGGCTCGGACCGCGTGCTCGCGGCGATGAAGCGCGGCTACACCGCGATGGAGTACCGCTCGATCGTCCGGCGCCTGCGCGCGGTGCGACCGGACATCTCGCTTTCCAGCGATTTCATCGTCGGCTTCCCGGGCGAGACCGACGCCGATTTCGACCAGACGATGAAGCTCATCGACGACGTGCGCTTCGACGGCTCCTTCAGCTTCATCTACAGCAAGCGCCCCGGCACGCCCGCCGCCAACCTCCCCGACGACACGCCGTACGCGATGAAGCTCCAGCGCCTGCAGCGGCTGCAGCGGCGCGTGCAGGAGCATTACGAGGAATATTCCCGCGCGATGGTCGGCACCCGCCAGCGCGTCCTGGTCGAGGGCCACGCGCGCAAGGACCCGGCGGAGCTGGCGGCGCGCACCGCGAACAACCGCATCGTGAACTTCGCCGGTCCCGCGCGCCTCATCGGCGCGTACGTCGAGGTCGAGATCACCCACGCCCTGCCGCACAGCCTGCGCGGGCGCGTCGTCACATCGGATCACCCGGGGGCGCGAGTCCCCGTTTCAGAGGAGCTGTCATGAAAGCAACCCTGCGTCTTTCCGTCCTGCTGAGCGCCGTCGCGCTCGCGCTCGCCCCGGTCGCCGCCTCGGCGCAGAAGCAGTCCGAGCCGCCCACCCCGCCGACGGGCCCGGTGCCCAACCCCACGACGCCCGCGCCGCAGGCTTCGCCGCCGACGACACCGACGGTCACGTTGCCGACGACGCTTCCCGGGACGCCGCAGTCCTCGCCTTCCGTGCCCAGCCCGCGCCCGTTCGATGCGGTGATCCGCGACGCCAAGGTGATGCCCGGCTTCTTCACCCTTTACCAGCGCGACGAGCGCGTCTGGATCGAGCTGAAGCCCGAGCAGCTCGACACGCCCTTCTACCTCTCGATCAACCGCACGCGCGGCCTGGGCGAGAAGTTCGTCTATCCGTTCATGATGCGCGGCTACGTGGTGGAGTTCCGCAAGGTCGGGAGCCTGGTGCAGATGATCGCCAAGAACCCGCGCTACAAGGCGAAGGCGGGCACGCCGCTCGCGCTCGCCGCGGAGCAGAGCTTCACCGACAGCCTGCTCGGCTCGACCACTGTCGCGAGCCAGGCGCATCCGGAGAGGAAGTCGATCCTCGTCGAGGCCAACCCGCTCTTCCTCGCCGACATCGCCGGCACGTCCACCCAGCTGGAGGCCACCTACCGCGCGGCGTATTCGTTCGACCAGCGCAACTCCTACTTCACCAAGCTGCGCGCCACCGACGACATGGCGACCTTCAGCATCGCCGCGCACTTCGCGATGCCCAAGGTGCCCGCACCGCCGATGAGCCCGAGCGGGCGCGAAGTGGCGCTCCCCTCGACGCTCGAGGACGTGCGCAGCATGTTCCTCGGATACCACTACAGCCTCGCCAAGCTCCCCGACCAGCCGATGGCTTCGCGCAAGGCCGATCCGCGCGTGGGCCACTTCATGACGCGCCACTACGATTACACCAACGACAACGCGCCCTTCCCGCGCCAGTACATGGTGAACCGCTGGAGGCTGGAAAAAAAGGATCCGGCCGCCGAGCTTTCGGAGCCGGTGAAGCCGATCGTCTTCTGGCTCGACCGCAACATCCCGACGGAGTACCGCGACACCGTGAGGGCGGGCGTCCTCGAATGGAACAAGGCCTTCGAGCGCATCGGCTTCAAGGACGCGATCCGCGTGGAGCTCCAGCCCGAGAACGCCGATTTCGATACCGCCGACGTGCGCCACGCGTCGATCCGCTGGTATCTCGACACCAGCGACGGCGCGCTCGCCATCGGTCCCAGCCGCGTCGATCCGCGCACCGGCGAGATCCTCGATGCCGACATCGCCATCTCGCAGGGCTGGACGCGCCTCACGCGCCGCCTGTCGGGCGAGCAGTTCCCGCGCCCCAACCCGACGGCGCGCCACTCGCACGCCGGCCAGGACGACCACATGCTCTGCGCCTACGGCGACGAAGCCTTCCAGGAGGCCGCATTCGCCTCGGGTCTCCTCGAAGGGCGCGGCACGCTCGATCCCAACGGCCCCGATGCCGACGCGATCGTCAAGGCGACGCTGAAGGACGTGGTGACCCACGAGGTCGGCCACACCCTGGGCCTGCGCCACAACTTCCGCGCCTCCACCATCTACACCGAGGCCCAGCTCGCGGATGCGGCGTTCACGCGCAAGAACGGCCTCGGCGGCTCGGTCATGGACTACAACGCCTGGAACATCGCGCTCGCCCAGGAGCAGCAGGGCGAGTACGTGATGAGCACGATCGGCCCATACGACTACTGGGCGATCGAGTACGCCTACAAGCCGCTCGCCGCCGAGACGGAAACGAAGGAGTTGGCGAAAATCGCCGCGCGCAGCAGCGAGCCGCAGCTCGCCTACGCGACCGACGAGGAAGTGCGCGGCGAGAACGCGGCCGACCCGGAAGCCAACGCCCGCGACCTCGGCGCCGATCCGCTCGCCTTCGCCCGCCGCCGCATGGCGCTCTCGCGCGAGCTCTGGGAGCGCTGGCAGGAGCGCCAGCTCGGCCCCGACCAGCCGCGCGACATCCTCTATCGCAACGTGGTCTCGGGGTTCAACCAGTACTCGCTCGCCGCGGCGGTCGCGGCCAAGTACGTGGGCGGCGTGGTCTACGTGCGCGACTACGCGGGCAGCAGCCGCGCGAGCTTTACCCTGATCGCCTCCGAGCGCCAGCGCGAGGCGTTGAAGCTCGTGACCGAGGGCCTTTTCCGCGTTGACAGCTTCAGATTCAAGCCGGAGTTCCTGACGCGCCTCGCCGCCGATCCGTTCGAGGACGGCGTGGGCGAAAAGGGCGCCTTCACGCTCGCCTCGCGCGTGCTCAAGGTGCAGACCGAGGTGCTCGATCGCCTGATGGGCGAAGCGGTGGCCTCGCGCCTGCTTGAATCGAGCTTCAAGGCCGAGAACGGCAAGAAGGCGCTGTCCCTCTCCGAGCTCTACGACAACCTGCAGGGCGCGGTCTGGGGCGACCTGAAGGGCGCCGGCGACATCAGCCTCATGCGCCGCAACCTGCAGCGCGAGCACGTGAAGCGCGTGACCTTCACCCTCACGCGCGCGAGCGGCGGCCCGGCCGATGCGCGCTCCCTGCAGCGCGAGAACGCGCGCACGCTGGTCGCGCAGCTCAAGGCGGCGCAGGCGCGTTCCGGGCTCTCGAAGGAAGCGAAGGCGCACCTGGCCGACAGCCAGAACACGCTGGAAGAGGCGCTGAAGGCCCCGATGCAGCGGATGGGCGCCTGATGCCATGACCACGCGCCGCCGCCAGGCGACCGAGGAGATCGCGTTCAAGCCGACCGACAACGGTCGGCTTGCCGCGCTTTGCGGGCCGCTGGACGCGAACCTTCGCCAGATCGAGACGGCGCTCGACGTCACCATCGCAAGGCGGGGCGAGCGCTTCAGCATCACCGGTGCCAAGGCCCGCGCGGTGCAGGCGTCCGAGGCCCTGCGCCGCTTCTACGAACGCGCCGCCCGCGAGGAGCTGGTCGTGGAGGACATCCAGCTGGGCCTGGTCCAGATCGCGCACAAGCGCACCGGCGACGAGGCCGACGCGCCCGCGTTGCTGTTGCCGCGCAGGAGCGAGCTCACCGCGCGCACCGCGCGCCAGGCGCAGTACCTGCAGAACATGCGCGGCTTCGACATGACCTTCTGCATCGGTCCCGCGGGCACCGGCAAGACGTTCCTCGCGGTCGCGGCGGCGGTCGATTCGCTCGAGCGCGACGCCGTGAAGCGCATTGTGCTCACGCGCCCGGCGGTCGAGGCGGGCGAGAAGCTGGGCTTCCTGCCCGGGGACCTCGCGCAGAAGGTCGATCCCTACCTGCGCCCCCTCTACGACGCGCTCTACGACCTGATGGGCTTCGACAAGGTGACGCGCGCCTTCGAGCGCGGCGCGATCGAGATCGCGCCGCTCGCGTTCATGCGCGGGCGCACGCTGAACCACTCGTTCATCATCCTGGACGAGGCGCAGAACACGACGCCCGAGCAGATGAAGATGTTCCTCACGCGCATCGGCTTCGGCTCCAAGGCGGTGGTGACCGGCGATGTGACCCAGGTCGATCTCGCCAAGGGCCAGGCCTCGGGCCTGGCCGACGCGCGCGCCGTCCTGGAGGGCGTGCGTGGCATCGCGATAACCGAGTTCCAGTCCGACGACGTGGTGCGCCATCCCCTGGTGCAGGCGATCGTCGACGCCTACGACCGCCGCAAGCCCAAGTGAGCGGCACGGCGCGGCTCACCGTCCAGCGTGCGTCCCGCGCAGCGCACATCCCCTCCGACCGGCGGTTGCGGCGGTGGGCCCGCGCGGCGCTCCCCGACCGGGCCGAGGTCACCTTGCGCTTCGTCGCGCGCGCCGAGGGGCGGCGGCTGAACCGGGAGTTCCGCGGCAAGGATTACGCGACCAACGTTCTCAGCTTCCCGTACGGCGAGCGCTCGCCGCTCTCGGGCGACGTGGTCATCTGCGCGCCGGTGGTGGCGGCGGAGGCGCGTGACCAGGGCAAGGCGATCGACTCGCACTACGCGCACCTGGTGGTGCACGGCATGCTCCACCTCCAGGGCCTGGACCACGGGCGTGCCGCTGACGCCGCGAAGATGGAGCGGCGCGAAATCGCCATCCTCGCGACGCTGGGATTCGAAGATCCCTACGCATAGCCGGCCGCGCTCCTGCAGGGAATCCGCCACCTTGCTACAGTAATGTCCGCCTTTCTCCCACCCCGAATGAACGAGACCACGAAGCCGAGCCTGCTCGAGCGACTCTCCTCGCTGTTGTTGCGCGAGCCCGAGGACCGCGAGCAGCTGATCGAGCTGCTGCATTCGGCCTTCGAGCGGCGCCTCCTCGACGCCGAGGCGCTGTCGATGATCGAGGGCGTGCTGCAGGTCTCCGAGACCCAGGTGCGCGACGTGATGATCCCGCGCTCCCAGCTCGACATGATCGACGTGGCCGAGAGCCCCGAGAAGTTCATTCCGTTCGTGATCGAGACCGCGCACTCGCGCTTCCCGGTGTTCGAGGACAACCGCGACAACGTGATCGGCATCCTGCTTGCCAAGGACCTGCTGCGCTTCTACGCCGAGGAGCAGTTCAACGTCCGCGAGATGCTGCGCCCGGCGGTGTTCGTGCCCGAAGCCAAGCGCCTCAACGTGCTGCTAAAGGAGTTCCGCGCCAACCGCAACCACATCGCGATCGTGGTGGACGAGTACGGCGGCGTCTCCGGCCTGGTCACCATCGAGGACGTGATCGAGCAGATCGTGGGCGACATCGAGGACGAGTACGACTTCGACGAGACCGAGGACAACATCCTGGTCGATCGCAGCGGCCGCTACCGGGTGAAGGCGGTGACCGAGATCCCCGACTTCAACAACAAGTTCGGCAGCAGCTTCTCCGACGAGGACCACGACACCGTCGGCGGGCTGGTGGTCGGGCGCTTCGGGCGGCTGCCGAAGCGCGGCGAGTCGATCACCATCGACGGCTACGCCTTCCAGGTCCTGCGCGCCGACAGCCGCAAGATCCACTCGCTTCTGGTAGAAAAGCCCGGGGAGTCGAAGTGAGCGCTCGGCCCGGCTCGCCGCCGACCCGGTCGGCGGTGCGCACGCTCGCCATCGGCCTGGGGCTTCCGCTGCTTGCCGGCGCCGCCTGCGTATTCGCATTCGCGCCCTTCCCTGCCTGGCCGCTCACGATCGTGGCGCTCGCCGCGCTCTTCTTCGTCTGGGAGCGAAGCGGCTCGCCGCGGCAGGCGGCGCTGTCGGGCTTCGTCTTCGGGCTCGGCTACTTCCTTGCCGGCGTGTCGTGGATCTACGTGAGCCTGCACGACTTCGGCTCGATGCCGGCGATCCTGGCCGCGGCTGCGACTTTCCTTTTCTGCGCGTGGCTCTCGGTCTTCCCGGCCGCAGCCGGGTGGCTCGCGGTGCGATCGGCGACGGCGCCTGGCCCGCGTCGCCTGGCGATGGCGGCGGCGGCCTTCGTCGCGATGGAGTGGCTGCGCGGCTGGCACCTCACCGGCTTCCCCTGGCTGGAGCTCGGCACTTCGCAGGTGCCCGGCAGCCCGCTCGCCGGCTTTGCGCCCTACCTCGGCTCCTATGGCGTTTCCCTCGCGGTCGCGGGCGCGGCGGCGCTGCTGGTCGCGCTGGCGTCCAGCCGCTCGTGGTCGCGTGCCCGCGTCGCGGCGTTGGGCGGGCTCGCGGCGCTCTTCGCCGTGGGCGCGGCCGCGCCCCTGGTCGAATGGAC
>JBKJTM010000255.1:0-8180 GCA_046590805.1 Usitatibacter sp. | reverse complement strand
AGGGGAGCGAAGCGACGATATCGACCCGCTGCGCGGTGAGGAAGTCGGCGAGGTCCTCCTGGCCCGGCTCGGACAGCACCGTGAGGTTGCAGCGGTCGACCACCCGGGCGCCGAGCGCGCGGGCCCCGGCCACCATCGCGCGGAAGTTCGCGTTCAGCTCGGGAGCGCCCCCGGTCAGGTCGAGGGTGGTCGCGCCGCTCGCTTCGAGGTAGGCCATGACCTGGCGCGCGGTCTCGGCGGTCATCGCCTCGGTGCGCGTCGGCCCCGCGTTCACGTGGCAATGCAGGCAGGTCTGGTTGCACACGTAGCCCAGGTTCACCTGCAACGTGTCCAGGACCTTGCGGGCGAGCGGCGGGAATTGGGTGGCGGCGAGGAGGGGAAGGGTGGCGTGCATCGAGCGGTCGTGGCCTCTGATTCGGTTTACGTGCGTGCGCCGCCGTTGGATGCGAACCATGTTACCAAATGGACTAGACTAGCCCACCCGCGTTTGGCACCACGACCATGACTACCCATTCGCATTCGGACGGCGCTCGCCTCGACTTCGCCGGGGCGATGAGCTACGGGGACTACCTGCACCTGGACCAGCTCCTCGCCGCGCAGCAGCCGCGCTCGGCCGACCACAACGAGATGCTCTTCATCGTCCAGCATCAGGCTTCCGAGCTGTGGATGAAGCTCATGATCCACGAGCTCGCGGCGGCGCGCGCCCACATCGCCGCCTCCAACCTGCAGCCGGCCTTCAAGATGCTCGCGCGCGTCGCGCGGATCATGGCGCAACTGAACCAGTCGTGGGACGTGCTCTCGACCCTCACGCCCGCCGAGTACTCGTCGTTCCGCGATTCGCTCGGGCCCTCCTCGGGATTCCAGTCGTTCCAGTACCGCATGGTCGAGTTCCTGCTGGGCAACAAGAAGGCGCTGCACCTGGAGCCGCACCGCCACCGGCCCGACCTCTTCGGCCCGCTGGAGGCGATGCACCGCAGCCCCTCGATCTACGACGAGGCGATTCGCCTCCTCGCGCGGCGCGGCTTCGCCATCGATCGGGAGTGTGTCGAGCGCGACTGCGCCGCCTTACACGCCTTCAACGACTCGGTGTGCGCGGCGTGGGTCGAGGTCTATCGCGGCACCGAGTCGCACTGGGAGCTCTACGAGCTCGCCGAGAAGCTGGTGGATCTCGAAGACACTTTCCGCCAGTGGCGCTTCCGCCACGCCACCACGGTCGAGCGCGTGATCGGGTTGAAGCGCGGCACCGGAGGCACTTCCGGCGTGGGCTACCTGCGGCGGATGGTCGAGATCGAGCTCTTTCCGGAACTCTGGCGCGCGCGCACCGCGCTCTAGTCGCCCAGCACCAGCCGGATGCGGTTGCGCCCGAAGACATAGGAATAGTCCACCGAGGCGGTGAGCGAGTTGGCGAGGAGGACGCCCAGGCCGCCTTCGCGGCGCGACTCCGCCAGCGCTTCCAGCATCTCGCGCGTGGCGCTCGAGAATGGGTTGAACGGCGGCGCGTTGTCCTCGTAGGCGAGCGAGACCTTGCCATCCACGGCCTCGAGCGTGATCCAGATGGGGGCGTCCGCGCCACCCCGGTGGCCGTGCTTCACGGTGTTGAGGAAGAGCTCCTCGATCACCAGGTTGGTCTTGAGGCAGGACTCGCGCGGCACGCCGGCGCCGTTGCAGAATTCCTCGATGAACACCCGCGCCTTCCGCCAGGCCTGCAGGCGGGACGGAAACATCGCCATTCTGGTTGTGACGGCGTTCACAGGCGGCCTCGTCGTTGTTTTGGCATTATAGGGGCGCAATTCTGCCTAATAGGCGAGGAGACGGTAATGCGTAAGCTCGTGATGGTGTTGGCCGCGATCGGTTTTTCGGGTATCGCCCAGGCAGCCGACATCGGCCTGGTGAAGGTTTCCAAAGGCTCGGTCCAGATCCAGCGCGATGGCGCACGGATGCCGGCCGCCGTCGGCGCAGGCCTGCGCACCGCGGACGTGATCGTGACCGGCGCGGACGGCTCCGCGGGCATCACTTTCACCGACAACAGCCTCGTCTCGATCGGGCCGAACAGCGTGTTCGCGATCGACAAGTACCGCTTCGACACCACCACGCACGCCGGTGAATTCGAGGGCAACCTGCGCCAGGGCCGGCTTGCCGCCGCCTCGGGCAAGATGGTGAAGCAGGCGCCCGAGTCGATGAAGATCCGCACCCCGTCGGCCATCATGGGCGTGCGCGGCACGGACTTCGTGGTCCAGGTCGACGAACCCGCCGCGGCTCCGGCGGCCAAGTACTGAGCTTGCGCTACCTCGCGGCGCTGGCCGCCACAACACTCCTGGTGGCGGGCTGCGCCGCGCCCCCGCCGGCGCCCACCGCGGCCCCCTCGCTCTTCGTGGTGCTGCCTTCTTCCGACGGGCACGTCGGCCAGATCGTGGTGCGCGGCGCGGGCGAGCCGCAGGTGATCGACAAGCCTTACGGCGCGCAGCGGGCCATGGGCGACGGCAGCCTCCAGCCGCGGCAGTTGACCGAGGCCGAGGTGCGCGAGGCATTCGGCGCGACCCTCGCCGCGCTCCCCGGCAAGCCGGCGAGCTTCACCCTCTACTTCCTCGAGGGCCGCGACGAGCTCACGACCGAATCGCGCGTCGAGCTGGACAAGGTCTTCGGCGAGCTGCGCCGGCGCCCGCTGCCCGACATCCTCGTGACCGGCCACACCGACACCGTGGGCGGTCTCGCTTACAACGACCGCCTGTCGCTCGCGCGCGCCGAGCGCCTGCGCGAGATGCTGGTGGCGCTCGGCATTCCCGCCGACCGCATCCAGGCCGCGGGGCGCGGCAAGCGCGACCCGCTGGTGGCGACCGACGACAATATCGCCGAGCCGCGCAACCGCAGGGTCGAGATCAGCGTGCGCTAGCGCGCGTCCGACCCTTCCCACCGCAAGGCAAGCACCGTGAGGTCGTCGGCGGGCTCCGCGCCCGCGGCGAACTTCTTAACTTCCTCGTTCAGGCGCCGGATCAGGTCCTTGGGCGTGGCGTCGCGCGGCATCCAGGAGAGCGCAGTCCTCAATCGATCGATGCCGAAGAACTCGCGCGCGGGGTTCATCGCCTCGGTCACGCCGTCGGTCACCAGGAAGATCCATTCGCCGGGCTCGAGCTGCAGGCGCTGCGCGGGATAGACGTAGTCCTCCATGACGCAAAGGGGAGGCCCGCCGGGCCCTGGAAGGCGTTCCGGCGCGCCGCTCGGGGTGCGCCGGAAGGGCGGCTCGTGCCCCGCGTTGGCGTACTCGAGCACCCCGGTCTGCACGTCGAGCGCCGCGACGAACGCGGTCACGAAGAGCTGCTCGGGATTCTCGCGCTCGATTTCGTCCTGCGCGCCGGTGAGCACTTCTCCCAGGTCGCGCTCGCGCAACGCCGCACTCTTTATGTGCGACTTGGCCGCGGCCATGAAGAGCGCGGCGGGCAGCCCCTTGCCGGACACGTCGGCCACCAGGAAGAACAAATGGCGCGCGTCGACGAGAAAGCAGTCGTAGAAATCGCCGCCGACGGTACGGGCGGGCTCGAGGAACGCCGCGATCGCGAAGCGCCGGTCGTGCGCGAGCACCTCGTCGGGGTTCGGCAGCAGTCCCATCTGGATGCGACGCGCGGCGTCCACCTCGCCCGCCATGTGCGCCGCTTGGTCGCGCAGCACGCGCCGCTGCTTCTCCGACTGCGACAGCGATCCCACCACCGTGCTGCCGAACACCGCCAGCGTGCCGATCGCGGGCCACAGCGGGTCGAAGAGCACCGAGTAGTGCACGAAGCCGATCAGCCCCGCGCCCGCCATCAGCACCACCAGTCCCAGCGCCACGTTGATGCCCTGCAGCGCCGAGAGCCGCGGCACGAACACCACCAGCAGCAGCCCGCACAGGAGAAGCGTGGCCGCTTCGGCGTACGCGGCCCAGTCGGGCCGCACCAGCGAGACGCGATTGAAGAGATTCTCGATCACCTGCGCATGGATGAAGACGCCGGGGATGAATTGCCCCAATGGAGTCGTCTTGTAGTCGAGCACCCCGAGGCCCGAGACGCCCACCAGCACGACCGTGTCGCGAAAGAAGTCGGGCTTCACGTCTCCGGCGAGGACGCCCGCAGCCGGCACCGTGAACTCCTCGCTGTGGCGTGAGAACCTCACCCATGTGAGGCCGTCGTCGTGGAACGGCACGCTCCAGTCGGCGATGTCCAGCCGCGCGAGTCCGCCGCCGAGCGACTCGACCTTGAGCCCGCTCGCGAGAGCCACGCGCAGCGTCTCCACGCCCAGGGCAGGGACGATCACGCCCTGGACCTGGGCCACCAGCGGCACCACCCGCACCACCTGGTCCTGCGGTCCGGAGTTGAGGATGCCGCGACCCTTGGCCGCGCGATCGATCTCGGGGACGCTCGCGATGTGTCCGGGGTACTTCTGGATCGTGGCGAGCATCGCGGGCGACATCACCACCGGGGCCGCCAGGGGAGGTGCCACGAAGCGCGGATCGGCGATCTTCTCCGCGGAGATGCCCAGCACCCCGTCCCGGCCGTGAATGGCCTTCGCGAACACCTCGTCGTTCGACGGCAGCGCCTCGAGGATCTTCTGCACGCTGGCGGGGATCATCGGCAGCTCCGCCGCCATGGTCGCGGGCGAGAAGCGGTCCGGCTCCGGGAAGATCAGGTCGAGGCCGATGGCGAGCGGCTTGTACGCGGCGATGGTCTCGATCAGCTCGGCCAGGCGCGTTCGCGGCCACGGCCATTGCCCGTAACGCGCGATCGAGCTCTCGTCGATCAGCACCACCTTCACCGGCGACTGCACGCGCGGCAGCGGCAGCAGGCGCTGGTAGCCGTCGAACACCGCATGGCGCAACTGCTGCGCCACGGGAGAGGCGACGATGAAGAGGGACAGCACCACCAGGAGCACGAGGGACAGGAACCTCAGGCCGCCGGACGTATTCACGGCGCCAGGATCACCGATCCGGCCCGGGGATCAGTCAGACCCTCTCTAGGCGT
Organism: Usitatibacter sp.; assembly: GCA_046590805.1. GTDB lineage: Bacteria > Pseudomonadota > Gammaproteobacteria > Burkholderiales > Usitatibacteraceae > Usitatibacter. The sequence goes on along the minus strand of JBKJTM010000255.1, from coordinate 3,192 downwards.
CGATCTCAAGCCCGTCGTACGCCGCGGATACCTTGAGAGGGTAGTCGCCGCGCGTGAGCTCCTCGAAGCGCCGCGCCTCCTTGAGCAGGCCCTCGAGCGTGGCGTCGTTGTTCGCCGGCTCGTGGTGGAACAGCACCAGGTGCTTGGCGCGGGCCATCTGGCAGAGCTCGACGCCGACGATGTTGCTCGAGTGGCCCCAGTCGGCCTTCACGCTGATCGCCTCGGCGAGCGCGTACATCGCGTCGAACACGACCACGTCGGCATCGCGGAAGAAGTTGGCGAAGGCCTCCGCCTCGGCGCGGTTCTCGAGCTTGTGCTCGGAGTCGGTCGAGTACACCACCGCCTTGCCGTCCATCTCGAAACGATAGCCGTAGGAATCGCCGCCGTGCAGCTGCAGATGGGGCGTCACCGTGAGCGGGCCCACCTGGTAGGGCTTGTCGGGCTCGAGGGTGATGAACTCGATCTTCGCGCCCAGCTGGTTGAACTCCACCGGGAAGCAGGGCGGCGACTGCTGCAGGCGGAAGGCATGCTCGAGCACCGGGTGGCAGCCGTGGATGCGGATCGTCGTGCCCGGGGCATAGGCGGGGCCGAAGAAGGGGAACCCCATGATGTGGTCCCAGTGAACGTGCGACATGAACACGTTCACGATCGCCGGACGGCGCGCCTGCTTGGCGAACACGTGCACCCCGAAGGGGCGCGCGCCGCTGCCCATGTCGCAGACGTAGTACTCCTCGCCCGGAACCTCGATCTCCACGCAGGGGGTGTGGCCCCCGAAGGTGTGGGTGAGGGAGAAATCGAGTTCTGAGCTGGCGAACGCGTGCGCTTCCTCGTAGCTCGCGAACGTGCGCCCGGATGCCTGGACCAGCGCGAGCGCCAGCTTGTCGCGGATGTCCGCCGTGGTGAGTGCTACGGGGATCGAGCCGCGAGTCCCCCAGAAGCGCACGCGCATGGCGGGCCTATCGCTTCCCGTCGAATGCCGCCGCGGCCTCGGTCGAGGACGCGGCGAGCGCCTGGCGGACCGTGGGGAACGTCTGGAAGACGAGGTTGAAATGGCTGATGCGGAAGATCTCCTCGACCATCGGCTGCATCGCGGCGACGAAGATGCGGCCGTTCTGCGCCTTGGCATGGCGCGAGGCCAGCATGAAGCAGCGCAGCCCCGCGCTGGAGACGTAGTCCAGCTCCGCGAGGTCGAGGATGATCGCGCCGCCGTCGTGGCCCGCGGCGTCCACCGTCTTCATCAGGTCGGCGCGGAATGCATCGCAGGTGTCCTGGTCCAGTCGCCCCTTCACGTGGAGGACGACGGCATTGGCGAAGCTCCGAGAGGTGACGTTCATCTCGTCTTATGGTTTTGGATGGAGCGGGGCAGAGGCCTATTGTGTCACAGCGGCAAAAGCGAAAGCCCGCGCGGGGCGGGCTTTCGGGAACTTTCGGGAATTGGTGGCCTGGGGCGGAATTGAACCACCGACACACGGATTTTCAATCCGCTGCTCTACCAACTGAGCTACCAGGCCGAGGGAAGCTTAAAATTATAGCCGTTTCAGCCCTCCGCGAGCCACTCCCACCTTGGAAACCAAGCCCAGGGCCGCCGCTTACCTCGGCGGCCTCGCCGTCGGCGCGCTCGGTGGCGCGCTCTGCGCATGGATCGGGACGCCGCTGCCCTGGATGATCGGCTCCATGCTCGGCATGGCGGTCGCGCAGGTGTCGGGCGCGAATCTCGCGGCGTTGTCGGCGGGGCGCGACGCCGGCTTCCTGGTGGTGGGTATCACCCTTGGCCTCTATTTCACCGCCCCCGTGGTGGCCGAGGTGGCGCGCCACTGGCCGTGGTTCGTGCTGCTCGGCGTCGCCGCCAACGGCTTCGGCACGCTGAGCGCGCTGGTGCTCGCGCGCTTGTCGGGCGTGAGCCGCGCCACCGCCTACTTCGGCAGCATGCCGGGCGGCGCTTCGGAGATGGCGCAACTCGGCGAGCGCTTCGGCGCCGCGCCGGAGCGCGTGGCGCTCGCGCATTCGCTCAGGATGCTGCTCGTGGTCACCGTGTTCCCGGTGGGCATCACGCTCGCGGGCTTCGCCGCCACCGAGGAGTACCGGCCGGTCGTGGTGCCGTTCGAAGCCGGCGGACTCGCGCTGCTGCTCGCGTCGGGCGCCATCGCCGGCGTCGTGGCCCGCAGGCTGCGAGCACCGACGGCGTTCATGCTGGGCCCGCTGCTGCTCACCATCGGCCTCACGGCGAGCGGCGTGGAGCTGTCGTCGATGCCCACCGCCCTGGTAAACGCCGCGCAGGTGCTGCTCGGGTGCGTGCTGGGCGTGCGCTTCGAGCGCGGCTTCCTCGCCACTGCCCCGCGATTCGTGGCCGCGGCCACGGCGTCGGTCACGCTCACGCTGGTGCTGGCGGCGCTGGTGGGGTGGCTGATCGCCGCCGGCAGCGGCGCCTACCTCGGCAGCGCGCTGCTCGCCGCCGCGCCCGGCGGCATCGCCGAGATGTCGATCACGGCCAAGGTGCTCAAGCTCGGCGTTGCCTACGTGACCGCCGCCCACGTCGTGCGCTACCTGATCGTGGTGCTGCTCACGGTGCCCGTTTACCGGCTGCTCGCCCGCGTGAGGCCGGGATGATTGCGATACCATCCCGGCCTATAATGCGGGCGTGCCCGATTCCGCAACCTCCCGCCGCGCGCGCCGCGGCCGCAAGCGCACCACCAGCCTCACGCTGAGCGACGTGGCGCGCCTCGCCGGCGTGTCACCGATCACCGTGTCGCGAGCGCTCAATCATCCCGAGCAGCTCACCGCCACGACCCTGGCGCGGGTGCGCGAGGCCGTGGCACGTACCGGCTATGTGCCCAACCGGGTGGCGGGCGGCCTCGCCTCCAACAAGAGCGGCCTGGTCGCCGCGCTGGTGCCGACCATCGCGAGCCCGGTCTTCCTGGAGACGATCCAGTCGCTCACCGAGGAGCTCGACCGGTCCGGATTCCAGCTGATGCTGGGGCAAAGTGGCTACGACACCGAGCGTGAGGACGCGCTCCTCGAGGCGATCATCGGGCGACGGCCGGACGGCATCGTGATCACCGGCATCATGCATTCGCCGCAGGCGCGCCGGCGCCTCGCGGCGGCGGGAATCCCGGTGGTCGAGACGTGGGACCTCACGCCCACGCCGATCGACATGCTGGTCGGTTTCTCCCACGAGAAGGTGGGCGCGGCGGT
>JBKJTM010000100.1:0-6365 GCA_046590805.1 Usitatibacter sp. | reverse complement strand
CGACCACCTGGACCATCTTCTTCTCGAACGGCTGGATCGAGATGGTGCGCGCGTCGGCGAGCGTCACGTTGGCGACCTGGTTGATCGGCATCTCGGTGCCGTAGTAGTCGACCCGCAGGTGGTCGATGAGGCCGGTATGGGCGCGGCCGGTGCGCACCTTGGCCAGGTCGTGCTTCAGGGTGTCGACGGACTTGGCCATCTTCTCCGCCGCCTGCTTCTTGATTTCCCCGATCGTCATTCTTGCGCTCCGCTAGTTATGAACGAGGGTACCTTCGTCTTCACCCATCACCACTCTCTTCAACGCTCCATCCTTGAAGATCGAGAACACGTTGATCGGCAGCTTCTGGTCGCGGCAAAGGGCGAGCGCGGTGGCATCCATCACCTTCAGGTTGCGCACGAACGCCTCGTCGAAGGTGATCCGCTTGTAGCGCGTGGCGGTCTTGTCCTTCATCGGGTCGGCGGTGTAGACGCCGTCCACCTTGGTCGCCTTGAGGACGATCTTCGCCTCGACCTCGCGGCCGCGCAACGCCGCCGCGGTATCGGTGGTGAAGAACGGGTTGCCGGTGCCGGCCGCGAAGATGACGATCTTGCCTTCCTCGAGGTAGCGGATCGCCTTGCCGCGGATGTAGGGCTCGACCACCGGCTCGATGCTGAGGGCCGACTGGACGCGGGCGACCAGGCCGCCGCGGTTCATGGCGTCGGAGAGCGCCAGCGCGTTGATCACCGTGGCGAGCATGCCCATGTAGTCGGCGGTGGCGCGATCCATGCCGACCGCGCCCTGGGACACGCCGCGGAAGATGTTGCCGCCGCCGATCACGATGCCGATCTGCACGCCCATCTCGGAGACTTCCTTCACCTCCTGGACGATGCGATCGACCACCTCCCGGTTGATGCCGAAGGAGTCCGCGCCCATCAGCGCCTCCCCGGAAAGCTTGAGGAGGATGCGCTCGTACGCCGGCGCGGCCGGCGGGTTGCCTTCCTCGCGCGGGACGCCCGTCATGCTCAGGCGGCGTTCTTGGTCATCGCGGCGACTTCCGCGGCGAAGTCGTTCGCCTTCTTCTCGATGCCCTCGCCCACCACCAGGAAGCGGTAGCCATGGAGCTTCGACTTGCGCGCGGCGAGCATCTTCTCGACCGTCTGCTTGTCGTCCTTCACGAACGGCTGGCCCATCAGCGTGTTTTCGGCGAGGAACTTGTTGATGCCGCCCTCGACCATCTTGGCGACGATCTCGGGCGGCTTTCCGGATTCCGCCGCGCGCGCCTCGAGGATCTTCTTCTCGGCGGCGATGGCGTCGGCCGGGAACTGGTCGCGGGTCATGTACTTGGGCTTGGCGAAGGCGATGTGCATGGCGACGTCCTTGGCGACTTCAGCGTCGCCCTCGAGGTCCACCATCACGCCGATCTTGGAGCCCGGGTGCACGTACGGTTGCAGCTTGGCGGCGGCCTCGATGCGCTCGAAGCGGCGCACGGTGATGTTCTCGCCGATCTTCTGCACCAGCTTCTGGCGCGCGGCCTCGACCGTCTCGCTACCGAGGGACAGGCTCGAAAGCGCGGCTACGTCGGCGGGCTTCTGCTTCGCCACCAGCTCCGCGAGCGCGGCGGTGAATTGGGTGAAGTCGGGATTCTTGGCGACGAAGTCGGTCTCGGCATTGACCTCGACCAGCGCTCCGACCTTTCCGTCAGGGGAGAGCCACGCGCCCACGGCGCCGTCGGCGGCCACGCGCCCGGCGGCCTTGGACGCCTTGGCGCCGCTCTTGATGCGCAGCAGCTCCTCGGCCCGCTTGAGGTCGCCGCCCGCTTCTTCGAGCGCCTTCTTGCATTCCATCATGCCGAGCCCGGTGAGCTCGCGCAGCTCCTTGACCATTCCTGCGGTGATTTCAGCCATTTCCACTCCTCATCGTCGCCCCGTTGCAGAACGGGCCCAATTGGGTCCCGGCCTCCGCCGGGACGACCGGTTTTAGTTGCGAAAAAGGGGCATGCATCGCCCCTTTTTCCGTTCGGGCCGGCAAAGACCCTTACTGCTTGGCGGGTTCCTGGACTTCGACGAAATCTTCCGTGGGCTGCGCCACCATCTCGTTGATGACCTGGCTGCGGCCCTCGAGGATCGCGTCGGCCACGCCGCGGGCGTAGAGCCGGATGGCGCGGGTCGAATCGTCGTTGCCCGGGATCACGTAGTCGATCCCGTCGAGCGAGTTGTTGGAGTCCACGACGCCGACGATGGGGATGCCCAGCGTGCGCGCCTCGGTGACCGCGATCTTGTGGAAGCCCACGTCGATGATAAAGAGCGCGTCGGGAACGCCGCCCATGTCCTTGATGCCGCCGAGGGAGCGCTCGAGCTTCTCGCGCTCGCGCCCGTTCAAGAGCTGTTCCTTCTTGGTGAGGCGCTCCATCGAGCCGTCGGCGACCATCGCGTCCATGTCCTTCAGGCGCTTGATCGAGCCCTTCACGGTCTTGAAGTTGGTGAGCATGCCGCCCAGCCAGCGGTAGTCGACGTAGGGGGCGCCGGCACGCTGCGCCTCTTCCTTGACGATCTCGCGCGCCTGGCGCTTGGTGCCGACGAAGAGGATCTGACCCTTGTTGGCGGTGAGCTGGCGGACGAACTTGAGAGCCTCCTGGTACATCGGGAGGGACTTCTCGAGGTTGATGATGTGGATCTTGTTGCGGGCCCCGAAGATGAACGGCGACATCTTGGGATTCCAGTAACGGGTCTGGTGGCCGAAGTGCACGCCGGCCTCCAGCATCTGGCGCATGGTGATATCGGACATTGCTCGAAGCTCCTGGTTAAGGTTGACCTCCCCCGCGGCTGAACTGGCTTGTAGCCAGCACCTTAGCCTTTGCGCAGGGTGTGGATTTGAATCGGAGAGCACGCCATTATAGCGCAAAAAAGCTCACTTATTCAAACATTTCCCACGGCGAGGGCCTTGGGCGCCTTGCGTCGCCAAGCCTGCTTCACGAGGCCCTTCACCACCTCCGGCTGGGCCCTCGCGAGCGCCACGCGGACCCCGAGCTTGCCACCCTCCTTCATGACGTCACCGTAGCTCCAATTCGAGCCGCAGGCGCGCCTTTCCACCCTCGCCCGGCTGCGAGGCGAAGTACGCGCGCCTGCCATCGGGGGACACTGTCGTGAGCTCTCGAGGGACGAAGGGATTGCGATACTTGTCGGGGTCTCGCGTGATGAAGTCCTGGGCCGAAGCAGACGCGACACCGGCGCGCGCCATGTCCTCGACCAGATTGACCAGGACGACCAGGGCGTCCAAGTCGTGCCCGGAAAGCATGTAGGCGCCATAAAGGTGTGACGCGTCCGCCATCTCCAGGGCCCAGACCCCCTTCGCATTGACGACGTAATCCCAGGGCCCGAGCGTGTGCAGGCGCCGGGGGCGCCGCGCATAGGCGTCGACGAGTTCCGCCGCGTCGAGGCAAGCCATCGCGAGCACCGGAGCGTTGTGCGCGATATGCCGGTTGTACGTGCGCTCCAGCCTGTACGGCAGCACGGCAACGTCCCAGCGGCGCTGCCCGGGGGAATTCAGGAAATCGTCCAGGTGGGCGATGAAGTCGCGGTCGATGGCCAGCTCGAAGGCCAGGGGCTCGAAGAAGGAACGTTCGCGGATCGAGAGGCGCTGGAGCCGTGGCGCGCTCGCCAGAACGCCCGCCTCGTGGTGCGCTTGAGCCAGCCGGGCGCGTGTGCGCAGGTTGTGCTCGACCGCGCGAACCGCGGCGCGCTTGATGGCGACGACATTGGCGCCTTCGAGAGCGCCTCGCCAGAATGCGAGGTCCCGATCGAGCGCGGCTCGAGCCGTTGCCGGCTTCGCCTGATCGGAGAGCCCTTCCAGGAACTCGCGCTGCGCGCGCAACACCGGCGCGAAATCCGGGATGGGGACGGAGTGGGAAGCGGGAAAGGGGCTCGCGAATCGATCGGCTTCCCATATTCCCGGGTAGCTTTCGCTTGTCAGCGTGGCGCCCGCGCTTGCGAACGAATACAAGTGGCGCGAGTCGGGGGGAAGCGCAGGCTGTGGTCCCGCGAGGGCCGCGTATGGCGCGGTGGCGGGATCCGGCGCCTCGTCCGGCCATCCATATGCGACCGACACTGCCGTTGCGGCAATGACCATGAACGTAGCCCGTACCCCCCGCGAGCGCATGGGCCGCAGGATACGCCGCGGGAACCCGCATGGCGGGGAGGAGACCTGACGGTATAATTGTCGCCATGGAAGGTCGCCAACAAAGCCCGGGCATCCAGTCGAAGACTCCAGAGGAAGTGGAGGGCATGCGCCTGGCCGGCCGTCTCGCCTCGGAAGTGCTCGATTTCATCACCTCGCACCTGAAGCCGGGCGTCACTACCGGGCAGCTCGACAAGCTCTGCCACGACTACATGGTGCAGGTGCAGGACACCATTCCCGCGCCGCTCAACTACGCGCCCCCCGGGCATCGCCCGTATCCGAAGGCCATCTGCACCTCGGTGAACCACCAGGTCTGCCACGGCGTGCCCGGCGACAAGGTGCTGCGCGGCGGCGACATCGTGAACATCGACATCACCGTGATCAAGGACGGCTGGCACGGCGACACCAGCCGCATGTTCTACGTGGGCGAGCCCACGGTGCAGGCGCGCCGCCTGTGCGAGACGACCTACGAGTGCATGTGGAAGGGCATCGAGCAGGTGCGCCCGGGCGCGGCCCTGGGCGACATCGGCAACGCCATCCAGCGCCACGCGGAAAGCAAGGGCTTCAGCGTGGTGCGCGAGTTCTGCGGCCACGGCATCGGCAAGCGCTTCCACGAAGAGCCGCAGATCCTGCATTACGGCCGCGCGGGCCAGGGCATGAAGCTCGCGGCCGGCATGACGTTCACCGTCGAACCGATGATCAACGCCGGCAAGCGCGACATCCGCCAGCTCGCCGACGGCTGGACCATCGTGACCGCCGACCATTCGCTCTCGGCGCAGTGGGAGCACACGGTGCTCGTCACCGCCGACGGCTACGAGATCCTCACCCGGTCCGCGGGCACCCCGCCCGTGCCGGAATTCGTCACCGAGGGCACGAAGCGCCTCACGGCGTAACGATGGGCGCCGGCAGCGCGGTCGCCGAGCACCGCCTCCTCCCCGCATCGAACGGTTCCGCCGAATTGAGGGCGTGGCTGAAGACGCGCCGCGACGAGCTGCGCACGCTCTACTTCAAGCGCGCCGATCCCGGCAAGACCCTGCACGACTACTCGCTAATGGTGGACGAGGTGCTGCGCGGCCTGTGGTCGCGCTGCATCGCCGATCCCACCGTGGCACTGGTGGCCGTGGGCGGCTACGGCCGCGGCGCTCTCTTCCCGCATTCCGACGTCGATGTCCTGGTGCTGATTCCCGACGGCGTCCGCGCCGATGCGAGCGTCGAACATTTCATCCATGCGCTCTGGGACGTGGGCATCGAGCCCGGCCACAGCGTGCGGACGATCGCCGAGTGCGTCGAGGAGGCCGCGAAAGACGTGACCGTCGACACGAGCCTGCTCGAATCGCGCCTGATCGCCGGCAGCGGCACGCTGCTTGCCGCGCTTGACGAGCGCCTGCGCGCCAGGCGCGACGTACGCCCTTTCCTCGACGCCAAGTTCCACGAGCAGCAACGCCGCCACGAGCGCTTCCAGGAAGCGGCCTACAACCTGGAGCCGAACATCAAGGAAAGTCCCGGGGGCCTGCGCGACCTGCAGATGGTGCTGTGGCTCGCGCGCGCGGCGGGCCTGGGCACGTCGTGGGCGGCACTCGCCGAGGCGGGAATCATCACGCCTCCGGAGGCCACGGACATCGCGCTGAACGAGCGCATCCTGCAGGACCTTCGCATCCGCCTGCACTACCTCGCGGGCCGGCGCGAGGACCGGCTGGTGTTCGACCACCAGATCGAGATCGCGCGGCAGCTGAAGCTCGCCGCCAAGGCCGGCATGGCGCCTTCCGACCTGCTGATGCGCCGCTACTACCTCGCCGCCAAGGCGATCTGGCGCTTCAACCAGATCCTGCTCGCGAACCTCTTCGACCGCGTGACGCCCGACGACGAACGCGTCGTGCGCGCGCTCGACGACGAGTTCCGGGTGGTGAACGTGAACCTGGAGATCCGCGACGAGTCGCTCTTCGAGCGCCGCCCGGGCATGATCCTCGAGGCATTCCGGCGCCTTCAGGACCATCCAGAGATCGTGGGCTTCGGGCCGACGACGCTGCGGGCACTGTCGCGCTCGCTGCCGAAGATCGGCCGCAACTTCCGCGAAAGTCCCGACAACCGCCGCCGCTTCATGGATCTGATGCGCGCCGAGCGCCTCACGTGGACCCTGCGGCGCATGAGCCGCTACGGCGTCCTCGGGCGCTACCTGCCGGCCTTCGGCCGCATCGTCGGCCAGATGCAGCAC
>JBKJTM010000048.1:0-7972 GCA_046590805.1 Usitatibacter sp. | reverse complement strand
GCGCGCCTCGGGCGGCGCGGTCTTCCCGGGCCGGCTCACCACTTGCCCGCCGAGGCGGATCTCGCCGCCCTGGATCGGCTCCAGCCCCGCGATGCAGCGCAGCACGGTGGTCTTGCCGCAGCCACTGGGCCCCAGGAGGCAGCCGATGTCACCGTCGGCGAGAGAAAGGCTGAACCCCCAGCACACCGCGCCGTGGCCCGGGTATTCAAAGCAGAGCTTGTCGATTTCGAGGGCAAGCGGCATGGCGAGATTATAGCGCATTGACAAATGAGAATCATTCCTATTACTATGAACGCCTGCCAGATTTCTCCCATCCACGAAAGCTTACCCATGAAAATCAAAGCGTTGGCCATAGCCTCCGCGTTCCTCGCGACCGCGCTCCCCCTGTCTGCGCAGCAAAAGATCCTCAACCTCTACACCTCCCGGCACTACCAGACCGACGAGGCCCTGTACGAGAACTTCACCAAGGCGACCGGCATCAAGGTGAACCGCATCGAGGCGGGCGACGACGCCATCGTCGAGCGCATGAAACAGGAGGGCGCACGCAGCCCCGCGGACGTGCTGGTGACGGTCGACGCCGGGCGCCTCTGGCGCGCCGAGCAGGCGGGCCTGCTGCAGCCGGCGAAGTCGCGCGTCCTCGACGAGCGCGTCCCCGCGGAGTTGCGCCACCCCGATGGGCTCTGGTACGGGTTCTCGATGCGTGCACGCCCGATCTTCTACGCCAAGGGCAAGGTTGATCCGGCCACGCTGCGCGATTACGAGGATCTCGCCAACCCGGTGCACAAGGGAAAGATCTGCGTGCGCTCGAGCTCCAACGTCTACAACCTCTCGATGATGAGCTCGATGATCGCCGCCGCCGGCCCGGACAAGGCCGAGACATGGGCGAAAGGCGTGGTGCAGAACATGGCGCGCGCGCCCAAGGGTGGCGACACCGACCAGCTGATGGCGCTGGCCGCCGGCGAATGCGACATCGCCATTTCAAACACCTATTATTTCGTCCGGCTGATGAAGTCCGCCAAGCCCGAGGAAAAGGCGGCGGCGCAGAAGATCGGCGTCGTGTTTCCCAACCAGGCGGGCCGCGGCGCCCACGTCAACATCTCCGGCGCCGGGGTGGCGAAACACGCGCCGCATCGTGAAGCGGCGGTGAAGTTCCTCGAGTACCTCTCCAGCCCGCAGGCGCAGACGTATTTCGCCGGCGGCAACAACGAATACCCGGTGGTGGGCAGGGCCGCCGCCGACAACCGGGAGCTCGCATCGCTGGGCGAATTCAGGAAGGACAGCGTCAACGTCTCGCTCCTCGGGCGCAACCAGGGCGCCGCCCAGCAGATCTACGACCGCGCAGGCTGGAGGTAACAAAAGGAGACAGGACCGGGGGTGACGCGAGGGTGCCGGGGCCGGTAATATTCGTCGGTCAATCCGCCACGAGCCCCCAATTGAAGAAGACCCTGATCCTGTTAGCCGCGCTGCCGGGCCTGCTCGCCGCCTGCGCTTCCGAGCCAACGGCACCCACCGCTACTTCCTCGCTGCGCCAGGAAAGGGAGTTCACCACCGGCAGCAACCTGCCCAGGCGCAACCGCATGGGCGGTGACGGCGTCTCGGTGATGACGCCGGAAGAGTTCGAGCGCGCGCGCACCGGGGGTGGCCAAGGGGCCCAGGGCCTGCCGCCGGGAAGCGCGCAGTAGGAAAAACCAAGAAAGCCCGTCGGTGCGGCCTGGCAGCATCGACGCATGTTCGAAACCTCCACTGGAGATCCATCGCATGAAGAAGGCCATCATCACCGTTGTCGTTGCCGTTGCCGTTGCCGCGCCGCTCGTGGTCGCCGGCTGCATCTCGACCGACATGGGTCCCGCGCACGGCGCACCGGCTTCGGTCGAGGGCGTGAACCACGAGCGCGGCACCGGCAGCAATATCTCGCGCAAGGATCGCGATACGCGCGAGAGCGGCCGCGAGGAGCTGGAGCGCCTGCAGCGCCCCGGTGGCAGCAACGAGGTCGGCAAGGGCGGCAAGACCTGACATCCGGGAGGACGCCGGGCCCAGCGCTCAGGTGGCGGCTGCGAGGCCCCCGGAGCGCATCGAGCCGCGCACCAGCCGCCGCGAGGCGATGATCACCGGCAGCAGGCCCACCGCCACGATCGCGAGCGATGCGGTCGACGCCTCCGCGAGGCGCTCGTCCGCGGCCAGGTTGTAGGCCTGCACCGCCAGTGTGTCGAAGTTGAACGGCCGCATCACGAAGGTGGCCGGCAGCTCCTTCATCACATCCACGAAGACCAGCAGCGCGCCGGTGGCGAGGCTCGAGCGGAGCATCGGCGCGTGCACCTGCGCGAGCGTGGCCGCGGCACCGATGCCCAGCGAACGCGCGGCGTCCTCCATGTGCGGCGTGACGCGCGCGAGTCCCGCCTCGACCGTCTGCAGCGCCACGCCCAGGAAGCGGATGAGGTACGCATAGACGAGCATGGCGATGCTGCCGGTGAGCGCGAGGCCGGTGGTGATCCCGGCGTCGGCGAGGAAGTTGTCCACCCGCGTGGCGGGGATCAGCACCCCGATCGCGATCACTGCCCCGGGCACGGCGTAGCCCAGTCCCGCAAGCCGGTTCACTCCGTGGGCCCAGCGGCTGCGGGAAAGACGCGCGCCGTAGGCGAGCAGCAACGCGATGGCCACGGCGAGTAGGGCGGCCAACGCGGCGAGCGAGGCGCTGTTGGCCGCGAGGCGCACGAAGCGCGCGCCGAACTGCGCGTCGCCGCCCGCGAGGCTCAAGCGCGCGAGCAGGATCACCGGCAGCAAGAACCCGAAGGTCAGCGGAGCCACGCAGGCGGCGAAGGCGAAGGCCCCGGTGGCTGCCTTGAGCCGGCGGCGGGCCCTGCGCGCCTTGCTCTGCGCGTCGTGGAACTGCGCGCGGCGGCGCGCCAGGCGCTCGACCGCGACCACCGCGGCCACGAAGGCAAGCAGCATCAGCGCGAGCCGCGCCGCCGAAACCGCGTCGCCCATCGACAGCCAGGCGCGAAAAATCCCGGTGGTGAAGGTCTGCACGCCGAAATACGCGACGGTCCCGAAATCGGCGAGGGTCTCCATCAGAGCGAGCGCGGCGCCGGCTGCGATCGCAGGCCTCGCCAGCGGCAGGCGGATGCGGAAGAACGCGGCTCGCGCCGAAAGCCCTAGCGTACGGCCCGCTTCGGCGACGCTCGGCGACTGCTCCAGGAAGGCCACGCGGGCCAGCAGGTAAACATAGGGATAGAGGACACAGACGAACATCGCCGCCGCGCCGCCGACCGAGCGGATCTCCGGGAACCAGTAATCGCCCCGCTCCCAGCCGGCGGCCGCGCGCATCCAGGTCTGCAGGGGTCCGCTGTACTGCAGCCAGTCGGTATACGCGTACGCGGTCACGTAGGCGGGCACGGCAAGCGGCAGGAGGAGGGCCCACTCGAGCACGCGCCGGCCCGGGAATTCGAACTCGGTCACGCAGAAAGCGCAGCCGACGCCGATCACGCAGACCCCGACGAGGACCACGGCGACCAACACGAGCGAGGTCTGGACGTACTCCGGCAGGACCGTCGAGGCGAGGTGTCGCCAGGCGTCCCCGCCCGGGGCGATGGCGCTCGCGGCGACCACCACCAGGGGCAGCAGCAGGGGGATTGCGAAGGCGAGGCAGGCGAAGACCCAGGCGGGGGCGCGGCTCATGGAGCCCCGAGTATAAAACCTTTGTGAATTCAAAAGGATGCCGATTGACGCCGGCCATGCCCGCGAATCATTCGGGCGGCCTACGGTCGATGTTTGATATGACCCCTGCCGTGGGCTACACTTATGGGCTTTTATGGCCGTCCGGGGGCTTTCCCCGGGGCCAGCAGAACAGTAGCGAGGATCAATGGCCAGCAAAGCAAAGCTCCTGACCGAAGCGGAAATCACCAAGTCGCCCAAGTCGGATTACATGAACGCGGCGCAACTGCGGTTCTTCCGCGAGCGCCTTCTCGCCCTCCAGAAGGAGATGCGCGACAACGCGGGCGCCACCACCGAGCACCTGCGCGAGCTCTCCTTCGCCCCCGATCCCGCCGATCGCGCGACGCTGGAAGAGGAGCATGCCCTCGAGCTTCGCACGCGCGACCGCGAGCGCAAGTTGCTGAAGAAGATCGACCAGGCCCTGGCGCGCATCGACGACGGCAGCTACGGCTACTGCGAGGAGACCGGCGAGCCGATCGGCATCCAGCGCCTGCTCGCGCGCCCGACCGCGACCCTCACCATCGAGGCCCAGGAACGCCGCGAGCTGAAGCAGAAGCTCTACGGCGAGTGAGCCGGCGCGCGGGCTTTCGTCCGCGCCTTCAATCGGATATTTCTTCCCGCGGGTATCGGTCGCGGGCGCGCCGTTGCGCGGCTTTATAATCGACGCATGACTCGACCCCCCCGCGCGACGCCATGACGCTCGCGACCGGTTTCGCCGCCGCGGTCCAGCCGATCCAGGCCCAGACCGCGATCAGCACCCCGGCTGCGGGGCTGGTAGCGGGCGAAGTGCGAATCGCCGCCCAGGGCGGCGAGCTTGCCGCCTACCGGGCCATGCCTGCCGGCGCTGCCAGTCTCCCGACCATCATCCTGATTCATGAGATCTGGAGCGTGCACGAGTACTTCAAGGACCTGTGCCGGCGGCTGGCGCATCGCGGCTATCTGGCGGTGGCTCCCGACCTGTTCGCGCGCCAGGGCGACGTCGCCCGCGCGGAGCTCGATGACATCCGCAAGATCGTGGCCACGGTGCCCGATTCGCAGGTGATGGCCGACCTCGACGCCACCGCGGGTTGGGCGGCGGCAAATGGCGGCGATCCGGCGCGCCTCGGGATCACCGGCTTCTGCTGGGGCGGGCGCATCACCTGGCTTTATGCCGCGCACAACCCCAAGGTGAAGGCCGGCGTCGCGTGGTATGGACCGGTGGCTAAGCCCAGCACCCCGATCACGCCGCGCCAGCCGGTGGATGTCGCGGGGGAGCTGAAGGCGCCGGTGCTCGGGCTCTATGGCGGCGCCGACGCGGGAATCGCCAACAATACCGTCGAGCGGATGCGCGCCGCGATCAAGGCCGCGGGCAAGCCCTCCGAGATCGTGCTGTACCCCGACATGCCGCATGCGTTCCACGCCGACTACCGGCCGACCTATCGCAAGGAGGCGGCGGAAGATGGCTGGCAGCGGATGCTCCAGTGGTTCGCGCGCCACGGGGTCGCGTGATCCATCGAGCCGCCCGCTGCGGAAGCGGGGCATGAAGGAACAGGTCACCCAAATCCGGCAGGAAGCGTCCGCGCAGCTGCGCGCGGTCCTGAAGGATCGCTCACTCGCCACCGTCTTCCAGCCGATCTTCAGCTTCCGCGAGGGTTGCATTTTCGGGTTCGAGGCGCTGGTGCGTGGCCCGGAGGGCTCGGCGATCGAGAGCCCGTTCGACCTCTTCTGCGCCGCGCAGCATGCCGGCCTCGCCCTCGAGCTCAACGTCGCATGCGTCCGGCAGATCCTGCGCACGTTCGCCGCGAGCCGGCTCGAGGGAAGCCTGTTCCTCAACGTCTCGCCGCAGCTCATCATGCAGCGCGGCTTCGACCAGGAGCGCGCCGCGAGCTTCATGCAGGAGCTTGGACTGGATCCGGGCCGCGTGGTGATCGAGCTCACCGAGGACTACCCCACCGTCGATTTCCGCCTGGTGCATGAATCGCTGATGCACTACCGCTCGTTGGGATTCCGCGTGGCGATCGACGACCTGGGCGAGGGCTTCGCGAGCCTGAGGCTCTGGTCGGAGCTGCGCCCGGAGTTCGTGAAGGCCGACAAGCATTTCGTCTCGGGCATCGCCACCGACCCGGTAAAGCACCAGTTCCTGCGCGCGATCCAGAACATCGCCGAGAGCTGCGGCTCGCTGGTAATCGCGGAGGGGATCGAGAACGCCGAGGATTTCCGCGTCGCCAAGGACATCGGCATCGCCTGCGGGCAGGGCTGGTTCATCGGCCGCCCTTCGGAGTCCCCGAATACGCGCCTGCCGGGGGAGGCGGAGCTCGCCTTCGCCGACGCACGCGTTCCGGTGGCGCCCACGGCACGGTTGCGCGCCGGCACCGAGTCTACCGCCCATGACTTCGTGCGCACGGTGGACGCGGCGACGCCCCGGCAAACCATCGCCTCGCTCCTCGAGCGCTTCGCGGCGCATCCGGCCCTGATGGCAATCCCGGTCATCGATGCGGGCGGCGTGCAGGGCGTATTCTCGCGCACCCAGGTCGAGCTGGTTGCGGCCAGTCCGGAAGCCAAGCGCCTCCTCGGCCGCCCGTGCATCGAGGCCGCCGACGAGGCGCCGATCCGTGTCGAGTCCGACATGGATCTCGCCGCGCTCACCGCGCTGCTGGTGGAGTCGGACGCGCGCCACCTGGCCGACGGCTTCGTGATCGTCGCCCGGGGGCGCTACCTCGGCATGGGATCGGCCCAGGACGTGATGCGAGCGCTGCAGAATTCCCGCGTCCTCGCGGCGCGCTACACCAACCCGCTCACGCTCCTGCCCGGGCAGGTGCCGATCAACGAGCATCTCGAGCGCCTCCTCACCGGTCGCGTCGCGTTCACTGCCTGGTTCGTCGAGACCGACCAGATGCGGGGGCTCAACGATTGCGAGGGTTTCGCCAAGGGCGACGCGCTGATCCACGCGACCGCGCGGCTGCTGGAAGCGGCGTGCGCGACCGGGGTGGATTTCGTCGGCCACGTCTCCGGAAGCCGTTTCGTGGTGCTCACCCAGAGCGAGGATTGGGAGGTTCGCGCCGAGCGCGTCCTGGCGCAATTCCCCGCGGTGGTCGAGGCCCAGGTATCCGCCGAGATCTTCGCGCGCGGCTATTTCGTCGCCCGCTCCCGCGACGGCCCCGGGAAGGTGCGGCCGCTGCCGCGCCTGGCCATCGGCATCGTGACGGCGCTGCCCGGCGTCTTCGAGTCGCGCCATGAGGTGGTGCTTGCCGCCAAGCACGCGGCGCAGTCGGCGCTCGCGCGATCGGGAAGCGCCGTCCACGTCGACCGGCAGTACGGCAACGCCTATCCGCAGTCGTTGCTGTTCGATCCGGATTGAACCCGCCGCCACACCTGCCAGCGCTCCTTGCCCTGGAACACCGCGATCGAGTCCGCCACCGGCGCGTCCTCGGTGCGCTCGAAGGTGTCCGCGAGGAGCGAATCGAGCTCGTCCGGTCCGCGAAGCCCGAAGGGCGGGCCGCGCTCGGACGCGTCGAAATGGAAGAACCCCGCCAGCCGGCCGCCGGGACGCACCAGCCCTGCCACCCGGCGGCCCCAATCGCGCCACAGCCGGCGCGGCAGCGCGCAGAGGAAGGCGCGCTCGTAGACCACGTCGAACGGCGCTTCGGCGATGGGGGCGAAGAAGTCGGCTTTGCGCACGCGCTCGCCGTACGGCCCGAGAACCGCGCGGGCGCGATCGAGCGCGGCGTCGCTGAAGTCGATGCCGAGCACGTCCCAGCCGCGTTCGGCGAGGAAGCGCACGTCCCAGGCGCTGCCGCAGCCCGGGACCAGCACTCGCTGCGTGGCGGTCTCGATTTCGACCATTGCGCGCAGCTGCACCGGCACGCGGCCCGCATCCCAGGGCGCGAAGCGCGCGCCATAGCGAAGGTCCCAGAACTCGGGGTCGGCCGGATCGCGCCGCGGAAAGTCCGGGGTCTCCATGGCGCGAATGGTAACGTCTCGTCCGTGAAACGCATCCTCTCCTTCGTGGCCGTCGGCCTCGCCGCCGCCGCGTGCGGGCCGGGGCACGAGGCACAGCGCGCCAGCCTCGCGCTCGCCGACTGCCGGCTTCCCGGCGTCGAGGCGATGGCGCGTTGCGCGAAGCACCAGGTGTTCGAGGATCGCGAGGCGCAGTCCGGCCGGCGCATCCATATCAACATCGCGGTGGTGCCCGCCCGCAACCGCGCGCGCGAGCCCGATCCGGTGGTGGTGTTCGCCGGCGGCCCGGGCCAGGGCGCGGTCGCTCTCGCCGCGCAGGTGATGC
>JBKJTM010000474.1:0-5167 GCA_046590805.1 Usitatibacter sp. | reverse complement strand
CCGAGCTGGAGGAATTCCGCGGCTCGGCGAGCGTGAGCCCGGGAAACTGGCTCGCCGCGAACGCGATCTCGTCCAGCACCAGCGGGCGGCCGGCGAACGACATCACGCGCTTGAAGGTCGTCACCGCCGCACCCGGCTTCAACGCGAGGGCACGCGCAACCTCGCTCGATGCCTTGCCGCGCTCGAGGCCGAAGAAGAGATTGTGGGGCGCGACACGCTCGCCGGAATCAGGTGCCAGGCGCAGGAACCGATACTGGTACGCCGGCTCGTTGTGCGAGGCGACGAACGTGCCCTTGCCCTGGCGGCGCATGACGATATGCTCGGCCGCGAGCGCGTCGATGGCCTTGCGCACCGTGCCCTGGCTCACGTGGTATCGCGCCGCCAATTCCATTTCCGAAGGGATCGCCTCGCCCGGTTTCCACTCGCCCGCCACGAGGCTCCCCGTGAGCAGCACCTTGATCTGCTCATATAGTGGCCGGAACGAGGGTCGAGTAGTTTTTTTCACGGTTCCGGCGGATGCTACCATAGCCTTTCGCGATAGTCTTATATAAGATATGAAATATCCGGCAGCAAAACTAAAACACAACCTAAGCCCAAACAACCACTTACGCATGACTCCTTACTACCGCCCGCGCCGTTCGATGCTCTACGTACCGGGGTGCAGCATGCGGTACCTGAACAAGGCGCGCACCCTGCGGGCCGATTCCGTGATCCTCGACTTGGGCGACCCGATCCTGGTCGAGTTGAAGGAGGAGTCGCGGCGCAACGTCTGCGAGGCGGTACTCGCCGGCGGCTATGGCAGGCGCGAGGTGGTGGTGCGGGTGAACGATCTCGACTCGCCATGGGGCCGCGAAGACGTGAAGGCCGTGGCAACCGCCGGCGCCGACGCCGTGCTCTTCCCCAACGTGGAGTCGAAGGCCGACGTCCTCGAGGCGCAGTCGCTCCTCGACCAGTCCGGCGGCAGCCACCTGCCGATCATGCTGATGATCGAGAGCCCCCTGGGAGTCCTGCGCGCGGAGGAGATCGCGTCGGCCTCGGACCGCATCGCGTGCCTGGTGATGGCGACCTCGGACCTGCTGAACCAGCTTCACGGGCGGCGAACTCCGGACCGGATCGCGCTGATCCACAGCCTGTCGCAGGTGCTGCTCGCGGGACGCGCCTACGATCGCGCCGTGGTGGACGGAATCTCCACCGATCTCAAGGACATGCAGTCGTTCGAGTACGCCTGCCGCCTGGGCCGCGACCTCGGCTTCGACGGCAAGAGCCTGGTGCATCCGTTCCAGCTCGCCTACTGCAACGACGCGTTCACCCCCAAGCCGCCGGAGATCGCCGCCGCCCTCGAGGTGATCGAGGCGCTCGGCAGGGCGCACCAGGAAGGCCGCGGCACCGTGGTGCTGAACGGCCGCCTCATCGAGGGCCATCACGTGAAGGCCGCGCGGCGCTTCCTCGCGCTCGCCGACATGATCGACAAGCTGGAAGCGGGCCAGTGACGGCGCCGCGCCCCGCCGACGGTTACTTCTTCGAGGACTTCACGCCGGGCCGCCGCTTCCGTCATGCCACGCCGCGCACGCTGACCGCAGGCGATGCATCCGTCTACATCGCGCTGACGGGATCGCGCTTCCCCGCGCACTGCTCCGCGCCGCTCGCGCGCGCGCTGGGCCATCACGCCTGCCCGATCGACGACCTCCTGGTCTTCAACGTGGCCTTCGGCAAGACGGTGCCCGACATCTCGTACAACGCGGTGGCCAACCTGGGTTACGCCGATGTGCGCTTCATCGCACCGGTGTACGCGGGCGACACCCTCACCTGCGAATCCGAAGTGATCGGCACCAAGCCGAATTCCAAGGGCACGAGCGGCGTGGTGTACGTGCGCTCCCGGGCTTTGAACCAGGACGGCGTCGAGGTGCTCGGCTGGGCCCGCTGGGTGATGGTGGCGGCGCGCGAGGCGGCGAAGGGCACAGCTTCCCTTCCCGCGCTTCCAGCGCAGGTGGCGCCTGCCGACCTGCGCATCCCCCCGCATCTCGTGGCGCAGGGCCTGACGGCGGACGTCACCGGCTCCGATCGCCTGTGGGACGACTATGTCCCTGGCGAGACGATCGACCATCCCGGCGGCATGACGCTCGAGGAGTCGGACCACATGCTCGCCACCCGCCTCTACCAGAACACCGCGCGCATCCATTTCGATGCGTTCCGCGCGCGCGACAACCAGTTCGGCAAGCGCCTCATCTACGGCGGCCACGTGATCTCGATCTGCCGCGCGCTCTCCTACGAGGGGCTCGAGAACGCGTTCGCGCTGGCGGCGATCCATGGCGGCAGCCACGCCAATCCGACCTTCGCCGGCGACACCCTCTATTGCCGCCACGTGGTCACCTCGCGCGACGAGCTCCCCGGCCGCAAGGACCTGGGAGCGCTACGCCTGAGGATGCTGGGCGTGAAGGACCAGGCGCTCGACGCTCTACCGCTGCTTGCACCCGGCGACAAGCACCCCGCGGTGGTGCTCGACCTCGACTATTCGGTGCTCATTCCGCGCCGCCAAAACCCCTAGAATAGAAGACTCCCCGGAGCCCCCATGTCCGCCCTTCACCGCACCGCCGCCGTGCCGCACCCGAGCGAAGCGCTCTTCGCCGGCGAGAAGCCGATCGCCGCCATCCCGGCGTGCGAGCACTTCGCGGGGTCGGAGAAGATGATCGTGAAGGCGCTCGAGCTGCAGCAGAAGCTGGGGCCGATCTTCGACATCACCTGCGACTGCGAGGATGGCGCCGAGACGGGCAAGGAAAAGCAGCACGCCGAGATGATCGTCTCGCTGCTGGATTCGTCCCGCAACCCGCGCGCCATGGCCGGAGTGCGGATCCACGATTACACGCACCCGCACTGGAAGAAGGATGTCGACATCGTGGTCGGCGGCGCGGGCAAGGTCGTCGCCTACATCACCATCCCCAAGTGCACCGCAGCCAGCCAGGCCGCGGAGATGATCGCCTACGTCCAGGCGGTTGCGCAGAAGAAGAAGGCGCGGCGCGCGATCCCGGTGCACGTGCTGGTGGAGACCCACGGCGCGCTTCACGATGCGTGGGAAATCGCGGGCCTTGCCAACGTCCAGGTGCTCGACTTCGGCCTGATGGATTTCGTGAGCGGCCACCACGGCGCGATCCACGCCTCGAACATGCGCTCGCCCGGCCAGTTCGAGCATCCGTTGATCGTGCGCGCCAAGGGCGGGATCGTCGCCGCCGCGCTCGCCCACGGCGTGGTGCCGTCGCACAACGTCTCGCTCGACCTCAGGAATCCCTACAACGTCTTCCGCGACGCGTGGAAGGCGCGCCAGGACTTCGGCTTCCTGCGCATGTGGAGCATCCATCCGTCGCAGATCCAGCCGATCGTGGACGCGATGAAGCCGGACCTGGGCGAGGTGGCCGATGCCGCCGCGATCCTGGTGGCGGCGCAGCGCGCGAAGTGGGGGCCGATCCAGTACCAGGGCGAGCTGCACGACCGCGCCACCTACCGCTATTTCTGGCAGTTGCTGCAGAAGGCGAAGGTCACGGGGGTCGCGTTGCCCGAAGAGGCGGCAGAGGCGTTCTTCTAGGCGGCCTGTTTAAACACAGAGGATCACAGAGGAAGGCAACGACCCGCAAATGACTCCAGGGGCAAGATTCAGGCAAGCGCTGCGCGACGAGAAGCCGCTGCAGATCCCCGGCGCGATCAACGCGTATCACGCGACCCTCGCCAAGGCGAGCGGGTTCAAGGCGATCTATCTTTCGGGCGGCGGCGTGGCGGCCGGCTCCCTCGGCCTTCCGGACCTCGGCATCTCCAACCTCGACGACGTGCTGATCGACGTTCGCCGCATTACCGACGTCTGCGACCTGCCGCTGCTGGTGGACGTGGACACCGGCTTCGGGGCGAGCGCCTTCAACGTCGCGCGCACGGTGAAGTCGCTCATCAAGTCCGGCGCCGCGGCGATGCACATCGAAGACCAGGTGGGCGCCAAGCGCTGCGGGCACCGCCCCGGCAAGGAGCTGGTCTCGAAGCAGGAGATGGTCGATCGCATCAAGGCCGCGGTGGACGCGAGGACCGATGCCGATTTCTTCGTCCTCGCGCGCACCGATGCGCTGGCGAGCGAGGGACTCGAGAAGGCGGTCGAGCGCGCGGTGGCGTGCGTCGAGGCCGGGGCCGACGGCATCTTCCCCGAGGCGATCACCGATCTCGCGATGTACAAGCAGTTCAAGGAAGCGGTCAGGGTGCCGATCCTCGCCAACATCACCGAGTTCGGCAAGACGCCCCTCTTCACCGTCGAGGAGCTGCGCGGCACCGGCACCGACATGGTCCTCTACCCGCTCTCGGCATTCCGCGCGATGAACAAGGCCGCGCTCGACGTCTACACGGCTTTGCGCCGCGACGGCCACCAGAAGGCGGTGGTGCCGCGGATGCAGACGCGCGACGAGCTCTACCAATACCTGGGCTACCACGAGTTCGAGACCAAGCTGGACGCCCTGTTCGCCAAGTCCAAGTAACGGAGAAGACATGAACGAAGCCGCGCCCGCCGCCGTCGCCCCAAAGCCGAAGAAGTCCGTGGCGCTCTCGGGCGTGCCCGCGGGCAACACCGCACTCTGCACTGTCGGCCGCACCGGCAACGACCTTCATTACCGCGGCTACGACATCCTCGATATCGCCGAGGCGGCCGAGTTCGAGGAGATCGCCTACCTGCTGGTGCACGGGAAGCTGCCGAACGTGGCGGAGCTCGCCGGCTACAAGCGCAAGCTGAAGTCGCTGCGCGGCATCCCCATGGCGGTGCAGGATGTGCTCGAGTCGATTCCGGCCTCGACCCACCCGATGGACGTGCTGCGCACCGCCTGCTCGGCATTGGGCTCGGTGCTCCCCGAGGGCGACGAGCACAAGCTCGCCCCCGCCCGCGACATCGCCGACCGGTTGATGGCGTCCTTCGGCTCGATGCTCCTCTACTGGTACCACTTCTCCCATTCTGGGCGGCGCATCGAGGTGGAGACCGACGACGACTCCATCGGCGGACATTTCCTGCGCCTGCTGCACGGCAAGGAGCCCTCGAAGCTGTGGGTGCGCGCGATGCACACCTCGCTCAACCTCTATGCGGAGCATGAATTCAATGCATCGACCTTCGCCGCGCGCGTGATCGCCGGCACCGGCTCCGACATGTACTCGG
>JBKJTM010000472.1:0-4280 GCA_046590805.1 Usitatibacter sp. | reverse complement strand
CTGCTCGACCAGCTCCAGGTTAGCCGGGTTGTCCTCCACGTAGAGCACGGTGCGCGGGGCGGCGCCGTTCGGCACCGCGAGGTGCGTGAGCGCGGCACGATCGGATTCGCGCACCGTCCGCTGCGGCGCCGCCGTGAGCCGAAGCTCGATCCAGAACACGCTTCCCTTGTCGATGGTGCTGTCCGCGCCAATGACGCCACCCATGAGCTCCACCAGCCGCTTGGTGACCACCAGGCCGATACCGGTGCCTTCCTCGGCGCCGGACTCCTTGCCGAGGCGGTTGAACGGCTGGAAAAGTTGCGCGAGTTGGTCCGGAGTCATGCCTGCGCCCGTGTCCCGGATGCTGATGCGGATGAGCTCCGGTGCCGAAGGCACGCAGGCGACGACCACGGCGCCCCCTGGCCGGTTGTACTTGATCGCGTTGAAGAGGAGGTTGATCAGCACCTGCTTCACCCGCGTGCGGTCGGCGATCACGAAGCAAGGCTCCGGGAAATACGGGTAGCTCATGGCGATGCCGCGTTTCTGCGCCTGCGGATCGACCATCGCGCGGCACTCGAGCATCACCTCGGCGAGCGATACCGGCTCGCGCGACAGGGTCACGTTGCCGGACTCGATCACCGCGAGATCGAGGATCTCGTTGATGAGGTCCAGCAGGTACCAGCCGGCCTTGAGGATCTGCTCGAGGCTGCGCTTCTGCGCAGGCGTGGGCGCGGGCGCGCCGGATTCCATCAGCTGGGCGAAGCCGAGGATCGCGTTCAGCGGGGTGCGCAGCTCGTGGCTCATGGCCGAGAGGAAGTCGGTCTTGGCGCGGTTGGCCTGCTCGGCCGCCGCCATCGCTTCGTTCAGCTTGGTCTCGACCGCCTTCCTCACCGAGTTGTCGGTGCCGATCAGGAGGTAGCCGATGATGGCGCTGGAGTCGTCGCGCAACGCCGTGATCGACACGATGGCCGGGAAGCGGCTGCCATCCTTGCAGATATAGGTGAGCTCGTAGACGTCCTCGATGCCGCGCGATGCCTTGAAGGCGAGGGCCTCGAAGCCCGGCGCGATGGTGGTGCCCAGCTCGGTGCTAAGCGCCTGGGCGCGGCGCCGGACCTCCTGCGGATCGTGGATGTCGCTCGGGCTGATGCGGTTCACGACCTCCGCGGCCATGTAGCCCAGCATGCGCTCGGCGCCGACGTTGAAGAGCTGGATGATGCCGTTCTCGTCGGTGGCGATGATCGAGAAGTTCGCGCTGGTGAGGATCGCCTGCTGCAGCGCGCCCGCCTTGAGGAGCGCCTGGGCGCGCAGGCCCTCGTTGGTGCCGTCGGATCTTCCCGTCGCCGTGGGGGGCATGCGGGCGCTTTATTTGGCCGCCGACGGATCGGTGTCCTGGTAAGGCTGCGACCGCGGCGGAACCACGGTGCCCATGGCGAGCGTGCGTCCGGCTCGATCGTCCATCGCAGCCCAGGTGAAGACGCCTCGTTCGGCGGTGCGAGCCCAGATGGTGTGGCATCGCCGGCACTCGAACGTGAGCATCGTGCTTCCGACCGTCCGGACACTCATGTCGGCATGGCCGTCGATCGATGTCGGCTTCGACAGGCAGGCGGGGCAGGGCTGGATCATCGCGTTTCCTTACAATGGCTCTTTGCGCAATTGTGACAGACGCGCGTCCCGCGGTCGGTGCGCCACCGCACTTAGGGGAGCGTCCGTGTGGCACGGGGCCGCGAGGAGGGCGGGACACATTCGGCGCTCAACCTGCGAATCGAGGAGACAAAGACATGCGAACGATCTGTGAAATTCGGGCAAGGCAGCGCCGATGAAGGCGACCTGCGCCGCCTGCCGGGCGGGGCCCGCCGGAATCGACGGTCATCCGCACCTGCGCGTGCACACGCTGTGTGCGGACAGGATGGCCTTCAACTGCGAGCGCTGCGCTGCGTTCTGGTCGCGCACATCGCTGCCGGGGCGCTACCTCTGGGCGAGGACTCCTGCCCGGCAGCGCCTCGCAGGCGTGCACATTCCTCAGCGGCACGACGCGGCGTTCTAGAGGGCAGCAGGGCCAGACTACGTCTCAGCCTGAAGCGAGTCTGTGCGGTGCCGTACCCAGTGCGCCAACGAACGTGCGGGCCTGGAACACGCGCTGGCACGCGCTACGTGCGCTACCGCGCAGACGACGCCCGCGCATGCGCCTACGTTGGGCACTCGTCCCCATCGAGACTGACGCATGCAAGTCGCTGCCCGGCCGATCGCCAACCAGCTGATCGCCCGCCTGAACACGAAGGACCGCAATCACCTGCTCGCAAGCTGCGAAGTGGTCGACCTTGCTTTCGGCCACATCCTCGCCGAGCCGGGAGACGCGGTCGGCCATGTGCTTTTTCCCACCGGCGGCTTCATCTCGATGCTCGCGCCCATGGGGGGGCAAAACATCCTCGAGGTGGCGCTCGCAGGCAGCGAGGGGATGTACGGCGTTTCCGTCGCCCTCGGCGCGGAGACCTCCCCGGTCCAGGCGGTGGTGCAGGGTTCGGGCACGGCCTGGCGCATGGGCAGCGCCGCCTTCCGGCGCGATCTCGCGTTGCTGCCGAAGCTGCGCAGCAGCATCGATCTCTACATCCACGTCGTGATGGGCCAGCTGGTGCGCTCGGCCGGATGCAACCGCTTCCACGTGGTCGAGCAGCGCGTCGCCCGCTGGCTGCTGATGACCTCGGATCGGACCCACACCGCGACCTTCCACATGACGCACGAGCTGCTGGCGCACATGTTGGGGGTTCGCCGCGTCGGCGTGACAGAGGCGGCGAGCGCGCTGCAGGCGCGCGGCCTGATCAGCTATTCACGGGGGGTCGTCACGATCCTCGACCGCAGGGCCCTGGAACGCGCCTCGTGCGGTTGCTACCGCGCCGACCTCGACAACTACGAGCGCAACCTCCAGTAGCCGCCTCAGGCGGCGGGACTCGCGGAAGGCGGCGGGTGGATGCGCAGCGACTCGACGAAGCGCCGATCCAGCGCGACCCACGCCGCCACCGGCGCGAGGCTCGGAAAGATGAGATTGCCGGCCTGGTAGGCGAGCGCGATCACCTCGCGCGCCCCGAGCAGGCGCGCCTGCGCCGCGACCTCGGGGCCCAGCTTGGCGCCGACCTGCGCGAGGAAATCGAACCCGATGCCCCAGCCCTGGAAAGGCAGGAGGATCGCCGCGCCCACGGCGAGGCGCCAGAGGCGCGCCCGCGAGGCGAGCATCAGCGCCAGGAACAACGCGAGGCCATAGGTGTAGATGAGGGGGTTCACGTCCACCGTCAGCAGGCCCGCCCGCCCCACCTGCTCCACCTTGAGGGTGGTCACGAACACCAGCTCCGCCCCGTTCTCGGTCGCGGTCACCAGCAGCCCGTTGAAGAGCGCGATGAAGAAGCGCGCGAACCCGGCCGCGAGCTCGGTATGGACGGGCGCCGCCAGGTACCACGCGGCAAAGCAGGGCGGCAGCCAGAGGAACACCCGCAGGACGAACGTCCCGAGGGCGAGCGGTGGCCGGCTCATCGCGCCACCGCGGGCGGCAGCGTGCGGATCCAGACCAGCCAGACCACCAGCACGTCGAGCATGATGAGCGCCTGCCACAGGTAGAGGTGCGCCCATTCGAACGCGGCGAGGCTCCACTGCCCCAGGTAGAAGAGACTCACCACGCGCGCCACGTTCAGCAGCTGCACGGCGAGGAGGCCGGCCGCGATGCCGATCGCGCGGTGCTTCCAGGGCGCCGGAAATGCCAGCATCGCGGCGATGAGGACGATAGCCGCCTCGATGCCGTTGCAGCCGGCCTCGATGGAGACCGCGAAGCCGCCGCTCGCCCGTAAGGTCTTGCCGGAGACGGCCACGCTGGGATCGACCACCGTGATCAGGGCCGCGCTCACGCGCGCGAGCCCCTCGGTCCATGGCAGGACCAAGGCCGCCTGCACCGGTGGCGTGAGCTCCGCGGCCAGCAGAGCCAACAGCAATGCCAGGAAGAGAAAGAAGAAACGAACCATGGACGCTTGCGCGCCCATGGTTGTCACCTCCGCCGGAGGGGTGGCGAGGGCTATCGGCTGTTCCGGCGGCGAAGCGATGCGAATCCCGCCATGGCGAGCAGCGAGGCCAGCAGGATCATCGCCCACTCGGACAGGGTGGGGATCGCTGCGGGTGCTGCCGCCGGCGGGGGCGGAGGCACGGCTGCGAACGTGTTGGTGAAGGTGCAAGCGATGGCGGCGCCCGCCACGCGCACCGTCACGCTTGACGCAGCGGCGACCGCGGCGGGCGCCGCCATCGCTTGCACCTTCACCAACACG
>JBKJTM010000132.1:0-3639 GCA_046590805.1 Usitatibacter sp. | reverse complement strand
GTGATTTTGTAGGACAAATCGGGAAATGTGGCGAAACCGGGGACAGACACTTTTTTCGGTGGTATCGCAGAAAAAGGTGTCTGTCCCATCGGGGGGCTGTCAGGCTCCCCTGGCGCTCATCGACGATCCTCGCGGCCGCCGAAGGCGACCAGCGTCGCGTCACCGCGCGAGAGGCCGCTGGCGAGCGACGCGACCGTCGTCTGCGCCGGGGTCGTGGCCGAGAGGCTCACGACGTGGGGGCTGTTGGGCGCCGTGCTGGTCACCGTGAAGGTGCCGGTGTCCGAGCCGCCGTTGGTGGGGTAGTAGGTCACCGTCGCGCTGCAGCTCGCGCCCGGCGCAACTTCGCTGCAGTTGTTGGTCTGGCCGAAGCGGGTGCTGGTCATCGAGGCCTGGATGAACGTGACCTTGGAGGAGGTGTTGTTGGTGTAGGTGACCGTCTGCGTGCGCGTGGTCGCGAAGTCACCCAGCGCCGAGGCGCTCGGTGTCACGCCCGTGGACGTCGAGGGCGTGCTGCTTGCGTTGCTCTTCCTGAAGGTCGCGGTAACGGTCATCGCCGCGCTCATCGTGACCGAGCAGCTGCCGGTGCCGGTGCAGGAGCCCGACCAGCCCGAGAACGCGGAGCCCGAGGCCGGCGCGGCCGAAAGCGAGATCACGGTGCCGGAATCGAAGGTCGTGGTGCAGGTCGAGCCGCAGTCGATCGCCGAGGGCGAAGAGGTCACGGTGCCGGTGCCGTTGCCCGTCGCGACCACCGACAGCGCGAACTTGACGGTCGCGGGCGGGGGCGTGGTCGGGGTGGTGGGCGTGGTCGGGACCGTTGCGCCAGCGGCAACCGAGGAGCCATCGGAAGCGGCAACACCGAAGCGCATCGCGGCCGTGCCCGACTGGTGCGCGCCGACATCAGGCGTGGCGGCGTCGTCGTTGAAGTTGGGGATGCGCGCGCCGCGGCCGAAGCCCGGGCTGGAGGAGGCGAGCTGGTAGTTGCCGCCCGCCTCGCTCGCCCAACCGTGGCCTGAGGCGTACACCGGCGTGCCGACGATGCCGCCGGTCACCGTGGCATCGCCCGCCGTGCCGTTGTACATGTCGGAGACGAAGGAGCTGGAGGAGCCCGTCTGGTAGGTGAAGCCCCTGCCTTCCTTCCACTGGTGATAGATGTTGTTCTTCGAGTACGTGTTCTCGATCAGCTGCGCGGCGCCGGTGCCGCCGAGGCCGAAGCCGCCGCCGAGACCGTTCACGAGGCCCGACTGGCGAGCCTGCAGCATCGTGTTGTGCATGATGTAGCGGCGGCCGTGGCCGAGCTCGCTCGTGCCGCCCGACTTGAAGAACGGCTGCCGGTCGTCGGAGTCGAGCGCGGTGCGCTCGTACATCTGAGCGCGGTTCCACACGTTGCGGAAAATGTAGACCGGGCCGACCGAGGTCGCGGTGGTCGCGACGCCGATGGCGGTCCGGTCGATGTAGTTGCCCCAGATGCGGACGTTCTCGTTCGCGCCCTCGGCCTCGATCGCGTCATCCCACGCGTGCGAGAGCCTGTTGCCGTAGATGTCGGTGTCGCTGTTGGGGAAGCCCGCCTTGGTGAAGTTGTCCTCGCCGCCGATGATGTCGTTGAAGTAGTTGCCGTTGGTCGAGTAGGCGTCGTTGTGGCGGAACACGTGGTTGCCGCCGCAATGCGCGAAGGCGATCGCCTGCGGACCCGCGGGGTGGCCGTCGGACCAGCTGTTGGCCGAATAGCGTGGGTTGTACATCTTGTTGCGCTGGATGGTCACGCGCGTGAGCGTGGGCTGGGTGCACACCGCACGGATCGCCGAATCCATGTCGACGCCCCAATTGCCGGAGCGCTGGCGCCCCCAGCCGGAGATGTCGTTGTCCTCGATGATCACGTCGGTCACCGTGGGCGAGATGCGGATCGCGTCCTGCTTCGCGCCGCGCAGATTCAGGCCCCGTACGATCACGTACGAGGCATTGATGGTCACGTTGTACTGCGCGGTGTTCTGGCCATCGAGCGTCGCGCCCGCGCCGTCGTAGACGACGTAGCCGGAGGCCGAGCCGCCTTCGGTCACGTTGAAGGTGCCGGAGCCGGCATTCACCGCGATCGTCTTGGCGACGGGACGCTGGTTCGCCCAGGTGGAAAAGGTCATGGCGCGCGTGGCGGCCTGGCCCGGGAGGTTCAGCTCGACCTGGTAGGTGGTGTTGGGCGTGAGGCCGACGAGGCTGCCGCGGCACTGCGCGTCGCGCGCGTCGTACCAGAGCGCCAGGCCTTGCGACCACGAGGCGTCGCCCGACTTCCGGTACTTCACCTCGCAGCCGGTGGTGCCGCCCGGGTTCTGCCAGTACAGGCCCGCGCTTTCGTATGTGGGGATCGCGATCGTGTCGGTCGAAGGGAGCGATTGCGCCTTCGCCATGCCGGCCCAGCCGGCGAGAGCGACGATCAGGAAGGAAGCGCCGGCCAGCGTGTGCGCGCGGGAGCCGGGAGCTGCGTGAGTCGTGGGGGCATGTCGTTGCATGGTGCTCTCCGGGGAAACTCGATTCGAGCTTCCCATCTAGCGAGAGCCATGCCAACTGCTTTTTCTTGTTGTTGATCAATGCCTTGCGGCATTCATGGGCTGGGTGGAGAGGCTACGTCTGTAGCGCCTCCAACACACCTTTGTAGGTGACCCCCGATTTCGTTGTAGGAACCGACTGTACGGGAGTCAGAGGGCGCCTACAAGGTGTAGCGAAACGGCGACAAGACGTCGAATTTCCGTGACCAAACGCGTCACTGGATCGCTACAGCGTTGATTTGTAAGGCGTCAGGCGTCGTCTCTGGAGGACGACAAGGATCAAGGGACGAAAAAAAGGCCTCGCGGACGGTCCGGCGGGGGTGGGTGGGATGCAGCTCCGATTTCTGTAGGAACGCGCCGACAGTCGTACCGCCGCGGGTGAATTATCGTGGTCGCTGACATGAGCGCGTTGCCGCAACAAATCGCCACCCTGCCCGCCGCGAGCGGAGTGGGAGCGCCACCGGCCAGGCCCGACGGCGTCCAGCCCATCATCCATTCGCCCGCCATGACCCTCGACCGCGAAGCGCGCTTTGAGATCGTGTTCGCGCAATCTCCCTTCAGCATGCAGCTGTTGTCCGCGGACGGCCGCACGCTTCGTGTCAATCGCGCCTGGGAAAGGCTCTGGCAGCTCGGCGACGACGACGGCGTGAAGGCGTGGATCCTGGGGGGCGAATACAACGTCCTCACGGATCCGCAGCTCGAGGCCAAGGGCGTCACGCCCCTGCTGCGGCGCGCGTTCGCCGGTGAGACCGTCCACATCCCGCCGATCCTCTACGATCCCGCGGAGCTGGAGAAAGCGGGCCGCGCCCGCTGGGTACAGGCCGGCGCGCATCCGGTCCTCGACGCCGCGGGCAACGTGATCGAGGTGATGCTCATCCACGAGGACGTCACGGAACGTTTCCGGTCGGAACGGGCGCTCGAGGAAAGTGAGCAGCGGCTGCGGCTCGCGACCGACGCGGCGCGCATCGGCATCTGGGACTAGAACATCGACGGCGACGCGGTCAGCTGGACACCGGAGGTCTACGACCTCCACGGCATGCTGCCGGGAACCTTCGGCGGCCGTGCGAGCGACTTCGCCGACCGCGTGCATTCCGAAGACGTCGCC
>JBKJTM010000552.1:0-21967 GCA_046590805.1 Usitatibacter sp. | reverse complement strand
GGAGACCGGCGACAACGACGTGTTCCGGGTCTCCTCGACGCGCAGCGCGACGTTGGCGAGGAGCTCGCGATCAAGGCGCTCGCGCAGCTGGCGGCTGGTGACGTACTTGCCTTCCTGGCCCGCGTAGGGCGAGGTGTTGACCTGGAAATTCATCGTGAGGGTCGGCTCGTCGACGCCGACCATCGGCAGGCCCTCGGGCACCAGCGGATCGGCGAACGTGGTGCCGATGACGAAGTCCTCGATGCCGGTGACCGAGACGATCTCGCCCACCGACGCTTCCTGCATCTCTACCTTGTCCAGGCCCTGGAAGGTATGGACCACGCCGATCCTGGCCCGTCGGACGAAATCCGGGCCGGCCATGATCGCCACTTCCTGCGCCTTCTTGATGGTGCCGCGGCGAATGCGTCCGATGGCGATGCGGCCCATGAAGCTGGAATAGTCGACGGCCGCGATCTGCAGCTGCAGCGGCGCCGTCGGATCGCCCAGCGGTTCGGGCACATGCTTCAGCACCGCGTCGAAAAGCGGACGCATGTCGGTGCCGACCTCGTTCACCTTGGTGCTCGCCCAGCCGTTGAGCGCCGAGGCGTAGATCACCGGGAAATCGAGCTGGTCTTCGGTCGCGCCCAGCTTGTCCATGAGGTCGAAGGTCTGGTCCACGACCCAGTCGGCGCGGGCGCCGTCGCGGTCGACCTTGTTGATCACGACAATCGGCTTCAGCCCCTGCGCGAGCGCCTTGCGCGTGACGAAGCGCGTCTGCGGCATCGGGCCCTCGACCGCATCGACCAGCAGCAGCACACCGTCGACCATCGAGAGGACCCGCTCCACCTCGCCGCCGAAATCCGCGTGGCCCGGGGTGTCGACGATGTTGATGTGTACGCCCTGATAGTCCACCGCCGTGTTCTTGGCGAGGATGGTGATGCCGCGCTCCTTCTCGATGTCGCCGGAGTCCATCACCCGCTCGGCAATGTGCTGGTGCTTGGCGAACGTGCCCGCCTGGTGAAGGAGCTTGTCGACGAGGGTCGTCTTGCCGTGGTCGACGTGGGCGATGATTGCGATGTTACGGAGCGGGCGGGCCATACTTTTCCTATTGAAAAACAAGCAAATAACCCGAGATTTTAGCACGCCGCATGCTGCGCCGCATCATTTCTTTGGGTATAGTCGTTTGTTCCCCCTCGAGGCACCCATGATGCGCCCCTTCGTTCCGTGCCTTCCCCAAGCCCAAGGGCGGCGGGAACGTGCAGGTGAACTGTCCGTTCATCTTCCGCCTGGGCGGCGGCGGCTGAATCAGCCCTCCCATCGCCTTTGAAACTCGCCCTCAAGATCGACGTCGACACCTTCCGCGGCACCCGCGAAGGCGTTCCGCGCCTGCTCGAAATCCTCCGGCGCCACGGTGCCGGCGCGACCTTCCTCTTCTCGCTCGGCCCCGACCACACCGGACGCGCCATCAAGCGCGCGCTGCGACCCGGCTTCATGAAGAAGGTCGGCCGAACCTCGGTGGTCTCGCACTACGGCATGCGCACCCTGCTCTACGGCACGGTGCTGCCCGGTCCCGACATCGGGCTTCGCTGCGCCGACATCCTGCGGCGTGTGCGCGACGAGGGGTTCGAGGTCGGCATCCATACCTGGGACCACGTCAAATGGCAGGACGGAGTGGCCGGCGCCGACGCGCGATGGACGGCGCGCCAGATGGCGCTCGCGAACGACCGCTTCCGCCAAATCTTCGGCGAGGCGGCCACGGTCCACGGCGCGGCGGGATGGCAGATGAACGTGCATGCTTATCGGCAAACGCAATCGCTAGGATTCGCCTATGCGTCCGATACGCGCGGCACCCATCCCTTCATCCCGGTGGAGCGCGCCGAGATCATCGCCTGCCCGCAATTCCCGACGACGCTGCCGACGCTGGACGAGCTGATCGGCCTCGACGGGGTCACGGAGGCCAACGTGGCGCAGGCGCTCCTCGACCGCACTGCGGCGATCCCGGGCGACCACGTCTTCACGCTGCACGCCGAGCTCGAGGGCATGAAGCTCGCCCCGTCGTTCGAGGCGCTGGTGCAAGGGTGGAAGGCGCAGGGGTTCGAACTGGTCGCGATGCGCGATCTGGCCGCCGCGGCCTCCACCAGTACCCTGCCCCTGCACACCATCCTGGAGAGGCCGGTTGCCGGCCGTTCCGGCACCCTCGCGACCCAGGGCCCAGCCTTTCTCCAAGGCTAATCAGCCCCATATCTTGCGTTTTTGAAGCATTACGTTCACCATGGGTTGTGGCTAAGCGATCCATGGGCTGTAACAGATAACGGATGAGCGATCAGGCGCCCCTGCCCGATTTCGAGCTTCCGGCCACCGGTAACCAGCGCTTCCAGCTTTCGGCCTTCGCCGGCCACCCCTTCGTCCTGTACTTCCCGTTCGAGCTGCTGTCGGACCCGGAGGAGAAGGCGTGCGCGATCTTTGGCGTCATGAAGATGAAGAACATGTATGGCCGGCAGGTACGCGGCGTCGAGCGCAGCACCTTCCTGATCGACCGCAAGGGACGGATCGCGAAGGAGTGGCGCGGGGTGAAGGTCCCCGGTCATGCGCAGGCGGTGCTGGACCACGCGATGACCGCCGGCCTCTGACCGTCCTTTCCACCCCCACCACGTCCCCGACCGATGCCCAACGATCCCCTGAGAGACACCTCCCGCGGTTCCACGGAGGCGACGGACGCAGCAGCTTCAAGGCAGGAGGCCCCGATGCCACGCAGGCGTGAACGCGAGGGCGCCGCGAAGGCGCCGAAGAACGCGGTGACCAAACTCTTCGTGCTGGACACCAACGTCCTGATGCACGATCCGACGAGCCTCTTCCGCTTCGAGGAGCACGACGTCTTCCTGCCGATGGTGGTGCTGGAAGAGTTGGACGACCACAAGAAGGGCATGAGCGAGGTCTCGCGGAACGCCCGCCAGGCAAGCCGCTTCCTCGACGAGATCGTGGGCCAGGGCGGCGAGATCGAGAAGGGCTACAAGCTCAAGGCGAAGAGCACCGGCAGCGAGGCCGACGGCTGCCTCTTCCTGCAGACCCACTCCATCACGGTCGAGATCCCGGATTCGGTCGCCTCGAAGAAGGCCGACAACGTGATCCTCGGGGTGGCGCTGCACCTCAAGCAGAAGTACCCGAAGCGCGACGTGGTCCTGGTGTCCAAGGACATCAACATGCGCATCAAGGCGCATGCCATCGGCATCCCCGCGGAGGACTATTTTAACGACAAGGTCCTGGAGGACACCGACCTCCTCTACACGGGGATCATGCAGCTCCCGGAGGACTTCTGGGACCGCCACGGCAAGGACGTGGAGAGCTGGCAGGAGCACGGCCGCACCCTCTACCGCCTGCGCGGCCCGCTGGTGCCCGCGATGATGGTCAACATGTTCGTCTATCACGAGGGCGACCGGCCGTTCCTCGCCATCGTGAAGGAGCTGCGCGGCAAGACCGCCGTGCTCCAGACCCTCAAGGACTACTCCCACAACAAGAACAACGTGTGGGGAATCACGGCGCGCAATCGGGAGCAGACCTTCGCGCTCAATCTGCTGATGGACCCGGAGATCGACTTCGTGACGCTCCTGGGCCAGGCAGGCAGTGGCAAGACGCTGCTCACGCTCGCCGCGGGCCTGATGCAGACCCTCGACTACAAGGTCTACACCGAGATCATCATGACGCGCGTCACGGTGCCCGTGGGCGAAGACATCGGCTTCCTGCCGGGAACGGAGGAGGAGAAGATGACGCCGTGGATGGGCGCGCTCGAGGACAACCTCGACGTGCTGATGCGCACCGACGACGAGGCGGGCGACTGGGGCCGCGCGGCGACCGCGGACCTGATCCGCAACCGCATCAAGGTGAAGAGCCTCAACTTCATGCGCGGCCGCACCTTCATCAACAAATACCTGATCATCGACGAGGCGCAGAACCTGACCCCCAAGCAGATGAAGACGCTGATCACGCGCGCGGGGCCGGGGACCAAGGTCGTTTGCCTCGGCAATATCGCGCAGATCGACACGCCGTACCTCACCGAGGGCTCGTCGGGCATGACCTACGTGGTGGACCGCTTCAAGGGCTGGGGGCACTCGGGCCACGTGACGCTGATGCGCGGCGAACGCTCGCGGCTCGCGGACCACGCCTCCGAGATCCTCTGAGTCGTCGCCCCGGGCGCCGCAGCGCGGCGATGGCCCGGGGCCCAATCCAACACCCCGGCGGCGGCCGGTTTTTGCTTCGACGCTGCGAAGCCGCACGGCTTGACCGCTGAAACAAAATGGCGCTGCATCCGAACTTTCCCCGCTCTCCCTCAAAGTCGCGCCCGGCGCCCACGTCACCCGTACGCCTGCTAGTCGGGGACTATCACCTTCGGCTGCTCGCGTTGCTGCTTCTGCGACCCTCGCAGGATATCCACCTTCGCGAGATCGAGCGCCTGACGGGTGTGCCTTCCGGCCCCGCCAGCCGAGAGCTGAGGCGCTTTCTCGAAGCGGGCCTTGTGACGCGCCGCATGGTGGGCAATCAGGTCCGCTACCAGGCCGATCGCGGCTGCATCGTGTTCGAGGAACTCGCGGCCATGCTGCGGAAGACGACAGGCATGGCCGACGTCGTGCGCGAGGCACTTTTGCCACTTGGGGGAAAAATTACCCTGGCCTTCATCTTCGGATCGGCTGCGCAGGGGAAGGAAGGACCCTTCAGCGACGTGGACTTGTTGATCGTCGGCCGCGCGTCGTTCGAAGAAGTGGTGGCGCCGATCCAGCAGCCCCAGGACATGCTGGGGCGTCCCATCAATCCCGCCATCGTGGAGACCCCGCCGATTTCACCGCGAAGAGTTCCGCCAAAGAGGGCTTTCTCCCCCGGGTGCTGGCGCAACCGAAGATCATCCTGGTACCCTTCCTGCACGCATCAAGGGTCCAGGTAATGCCGGCATTGATGGTCACCACCGCCGCAGCGTCCGGGCGTCGTCCCGCCGCGACGACCGTCACGATCCCACCCACCGAGTGGCCGCCGAGGGCCACTCGCGCCGGGTCGACGAACGGGCATGCCTTGACGAAATCTAGCGCCGCCTCGACATCCGCGGCCTCGTCGTAGGCGCCCTTGATCACGTCGGCGGCGTGGAGCGAGGAGTCGTTGGCCCAGTAGGTGACGCTGGTGCCGCCAGAGCCCAAGTTGCCGCGCCGAGCGGGCCGAAGCACAACGTAGCCTGCCGCCGAGAGCTGGGTGTCGATCTGCTCGGGCTCCTTCCACAACGGCTCGGAAGCGACCATCCGCGTCATCGCCCCATGGTTGTGGATGTACACCGGAAACGGACCGTTGCCGATGGGTTTGGTGAGCAGCGCGCCGATGCGCAACCCGCCGCTCCTGAACGCCACCGGCACCGATGCGGAGGCGGTGCGCTGAAGCTCCTGCACGGAGCCGCAGTCGCGGATGCGGCTCGCCGACCAGCGCTGATAACCGACCGCCGCGCACACCGCCAGCGCGAGGGCGAGGGCGAGGGCGATGAATACCGTCGCGAGCGAGAACCCGCGGCTGTCAGTCGGCTGCGTGCGCCTTCGCCCGCTCGAAGAAGGCCGCGAACACCTGCGCCGCGCGCTCGATGCCCGCGGCATCCACGTCGAGATGCGTCACCAGCCGCAGCTTCGGCCCGTGCAGGAGCGTCACGACGCCGTTCGCCTCGAGGTGCCGCGCAAGCGCCTCGACCGATTGCGCCGGGATGTGGACGAACACCATGTTGGTCTGCACCGGTTCGACCTTCAATCCCGCGGTGGCGAGGCCGCGCGCCAGCAGCTGTGCGTTGGAGTGGTCCTGAGCCAGCCGCTCGACGTTGTTCTCCAGGGCGTAGATCCCGGCCGCGGCGAGGATGCCCACCTGCCGCATGGTTCCGCCGAGCATCTTGCGCACTCGGCGCGCGCGTTCGATCAGCTCTCCCGCGCCGACGAGCACCGTGCCGGCTGGAGTTCCCAGGCCCTTCGACAGGCACACCGAGACGGTATCGAAACCCGCGCACAGCTGGTCCACCGGCATGCCGAGCTTCGCCGCCGCATTGAAGACGCGCGCGCCATCCAGATGGATCGAGAGCCCGCGGCGACGCGCGAGCGCGATCGCGTCGGCCATGTACTGTCGCGACAGCACCTTGCCGCCGATGGTGTTCTCGAGCGCGATGAGGCGCGTGATGGCGAAGTGCGAGTCGTCGGGCTTGATCGCGGCCTCGACCTCGGCGAGGTCGAGCGAGCCGTCGGGACGGTTGGCAAGCGGCTGCGGCTGGATCGAGCCCAGCACCGCCATGCCTCCGGCTTCGTAGCGGTAGGTGTGCGCCTCCTGGCCGACGATCACCTCCGCGCCGCGCTGGCAGTGGGCCATCAAGGCCGCGAGGTTTGACTGCGTGCCCGAGGGGAAGAAGAGCCCGGCCTGCATGCCGAACCTCGCCGCGCAGAGCTCCTGCAGGCGATTCACCGTGGGATCGTCGCCGAACACGTCGTCGCCCACCGCGGCGGCGGCCATCGCCGCGCGCATGCCGGGCGAGGGCTGGGTGACGGTGTCGCTGCGAAGGTCGACCTTCCCCATCGCTAGCGCATGCTCTCGTTCAGCTTCTCGAGCGCGGCGCTGCCGGGGCAAAGCTCGCGCTCGCCCAGCTGGTTCAGCGGCATCGGGATGGTGTTCAGGCTGCCGTGCAGGTCGCGCGGTGCGTGGTTGATGTAGAGCAGCCCGGTCACGATCTCGCCGATCGCGTAGCGCGACTGCACGAACGTCATCGCCGCGATGCGGTCGGCGGCATCGTAGCGCTCGTCGATCTTGCGCAGCCGGATGATGGAGCCGTCGTGCTGGCGGACTTCCTGCACCGTGCCCGGCTCGTACTGCGTGGTGATCTCGCGGTGCACGGTGATCACGTCCAGCTGGTTCACCGCCTCGTTGTGCTCGCGCACGTAGTCGAAGCTCTTGGTCGAGCCCTCGTGGTTGTTGAATGCGACGCAGGGCGAGATCACGTCGATGAAGGCCGCGCCTTCATGAGTGAGTGCGCCCTTGATGAGCGGCACCAGTTGTCCCTTGTCGCCGGAGAAGCTGCGCCCCACGTAAGTTGCGCCCAGCTGCATCGCCATCAGCACCAGGTCGATGCCTTCGTCGGTATTCACTGCGCCGCGCTTGGCCTTCGATCCGCGGTCGGCGGTGGCGGAGAACTGGCCCTTGGTGAGGCCGTAGACGCCGTTGTTCTCGACGATGTAGGTCATGTTCACGCCGCGCCGCACGCTGTGCGCGAACTGCCCGAGGCCGATCGAGGCCGATTCGCCGTCGCCGGAGACGCCCAGGTAGATCAAGTCGCGGTTGGCGAGGTTGGCGCCGGTGAGCACCGAGGGCATGCGCCCGTGGACGCTGTTGAAGCCGTGGGACTTGTCGAGGAAGTAGGTCGGCGTCTTGGACGAGCAGCCGATGCCGGAGAGCTTCGCCACGCGGTGCGGCGGGATGGCGAGCTCCCAGCAGGCCTGGATGATCGCGGCGCTGATCGAATCGTGCCCGCAACCGGCGCACAGGGTGGAGATCGCGCCCTCATAGTCGCGGCGAGTGAAGCCGAGCGAATTTTTCGGCAGATCGGGATGGTGCAGCTTGGGCTTGGCGAGGTAGGTCATTTCTTCAGTCCCCGGTCGCGGTGGTGCGCTTGATCGGCGAGACGTTGAACGCGGCGAGCCGCTGCGCGATCTCCTTGTGGATGAAGCGCGCGGTGATCGGCGTGCCGTCGTAGTGCAGCACCGGCGTGAGCTTCTCGTGAGGCAGCATGCCCTCGGCGACCAGCAGCGTGCGCAGCTGCGCGTCGCGGTTCTGCTCGACCACGAACACGTGGTCGTGGTGCTGCACGAAGTCGATCACCTCATGCGGGAAGGGGAAGGCGCGCACGCGCAGCGCATCCACCGCCATTCCGGCGAGCTGAAGGCTCTCGAGCGCCTCGTCCATGGCGGGCGCGGTCGAGCCGTAGTAGATCGCGCCGAAGCGCGAGCCTCCGGGCGCCTTCTTCAGGATCGGCGCGGGCACCAGCTCCTTCGCGGTCTCGAACTTCTTCAGCAACCGCTGCATGTTGTCCACGTATGCGCTGCCCTCCTCCGTGTAGCGCGCATAGCGGTCGCGCGACGTGCCGCGGGTGAAGAAGGAGCCGCGCTTGGGGTGCGCGCCTGGATAGGTGCGCCAGGTGATGCCGTCGCCGTCGAGGTCAAGATAGCGGCCGAAACGCTTGCCGGCCTCGAGGTCCTCGTACGAGAGCACCTTGCCGCGGTCGTAGCGTTTGCTGTCGTCCCAGGCGAGCGGCGCGCACAGGCGCTCGTTCATGCCGATGTCGAGGTCGTAGAGCACGAAGACCGGCGTCTGCAGGCGGTCCGCCAGGTCGAAGGACAATGCCGCGAGCTCGAAGCCCTCCTTCGGGTCCTCCGGAAAGAGAAGCACGTGCTTGGTGTCGCCGTGGGAGGCGTAGGCGCAGGCGAGCACGTCGGATTGCTGGGTGCGCGTGGGCATCCCGGTCGAGGGGCCGGCGCGTTGCACGTCGAAGATCACCGCCGGGATCTCGGCGAAATAGGCGAGACCGATGAACTCCGACATCAGCGAAATGCCGGGGCCCGAGGTGCAGGTGAAGGCGCGCGCGCCGTTCCATGCAGCCCCGATCACCATGCCGATGGAGGCGAGCTCGTCCTCGGCCTGCACGATCGCGTAGCGCGCCTTGCCGCTGTCCGGGTCGGTGCGGAACTTGCGGCAATGCTTCGCGAACGCTTCCGCCATCGAGGAGGAAGGCGTGATCGGGTACCACGCCGCCACGGTCGCGCCTCCGTAAACACAGCCGAGCGCCGCGGCGCTGTTGCCCTCGAGGAAGACGCGGTTGCCGACTCGGTCGGAGCGCCGCACCGCGAGCCCGATCTTCGGCAGGTGGTCGCGGGCGTAGTCGCGGCCCATGTGCAGCGCTTTGATGTTGGGCTCGAGGAGCTTTTCCTTGCCCTTGTACTGCTCGCCGATCAGCCGCTCGACCTCGGCGAGATCCATCTCGAGGAGCGCCGAGATCGCACCCACATAGACGATGTTCTTGAACAGCTGACGCTGGCGCGGGTCGGCGTATGCGGCATTGCAGATGTCCGTGAGCGGCATGCCGATGACGGTCACGTCGTCCCTGAACTTCGCCTGCGGCAGCGGCTTGGTGGAATCGTAGAAGAGGTAGCCGCCGGGCTCGATCTCGGCCACGTCCTTTTCCCAGGTCTGCGGGTTCATCGCGACCATCAGGTCCACGCCGCCGCGGCGGCCGAGCCAGCCCTCCTCGCACA
The DNA here is from genome assembly GCA_046590805.1 of Usitatibacter sp. Classification (GTDB taxonomy): domain Bacteria; phylum Pseudomonadota; class Gammaproteobacteria; order Burkholderiales; family Usitatibacteraceae; genus Usitatibacter. The sequence continues at coordinate 12,686 of JBKJTM010000552.1, read as the reverse complement.
CGCGGACCTCGTACCAGGTGGGCAGGCCCTGGATGTTCGACGGGAAGATGTTGCGCGGGCTCACCGGCACGCCCATGCGCAGGATCGACTTGGCGAAAAGCGTGTTGGCCGAGGCGGAACCCGAGCCGTTGACGTTGGCGAACTTGACGACGAAGTCGTTGACGGACTGCAGCTGCATCGGCGCGGTTAGCTCCGCGAGAAGGCCATGCCGGAGAGTTTAGGCTACTTCTTCGATTCGTCGTAGAGGGGGGCGCCGTCCGGACATGGCGCTTCGCATCTAGCCCTCGCGTCGATAACGGGAGCCCGAACCACTGGCGCTCTTCAGCTGGTTGTCGACGTCGCGAGCCCCCTCGGCCGCGCGCGCGATCTCCTCGGCGGCGAGGCGCTCGTCCTCGTCTCCGGCCACGCCCATCAGCGAGACGCGCCCGTTGCAGGCGGTCACGGTGACGCTCAGGTCCGCGGTGCGCGCGTCGCGGCGCAGCGCCGAGCGCACGCCCCACTCGAGCGCCAGGTCGTCTACCAGGCGCAGCGACTCGGGCGTTTCCTGGAAGGCGCGCTTCTTCATCATCGACTCGATCTCGTCCACGCACTCGTCGACCGAGAGGCGCTCGGTGCTGAGGACCAGGTCGTAGTGCTCGGGGTCGCGCCAGTTGAGGTTGAAGTGGCGCTTGGTGATGGCGCTGTGCGCCTCCTCGGAGAGCTGGATCTCGCTCTCGACGGTCTCGCGGTTGTCGGTGGCGAGGCGCTCCATCATGCGCGCTACCCGGGTGTGCATCGGCGCGCACACGCGCACGCGGATCACGTGCGGCACGTTCTTCAGCAGGTGCACCGCGCCCCAGCCGCGAATGACCGCGGTGGTGTCGTCGCGCAGGAACCGGAAGGTCTCGTCGGCGGTGAAGATCGACAGCGCCGTCTTGTCGGTGGTGAGCCGCTCCCAGATGCCCGAGCGCCCCTCCAGGAAGCGCTCGACGTGGCTCTTCCTCAGCCGCATCTTGTTCGCGATCGGCTCGATGATCTCGTGATAGACGACCTTGCGTCCGCTCCTCGCGGCGATCCCGGCGGCGACGTCCTTGCCGAGCGAACCCATTTCCCGGGTCATGGCGATCATTGGCATTTGCGTTGTCCCTTTTCTCTATGCCTGTTGGTGCCACCGCCGCTCGCGCGGCGTCAGAGTTCCTTCCAGTCGTCCTAGCCCGCGCGCGCCGCCTCGACGGCGGCGAGGATGTTGGTCTGGCCGGTAATCAGGCCGCCGCCTTGCGCGACGCGCCAGGCTGGCGGCATCCGGGCCCGGCATGGGTCATGTCGAGCAGGAACTTCTGCATGTCCCAGGCGCCCGTCGGGCATCGCTCCGCGCACAGTCCGCAGTGCAGGCACACGTCCTCGTCCTTGGCCATGATGCGGCCGGTCTTGAGGCCCGCCGAGACGTAGAGGGCCTGCTCGGGGTCCAGGGCCGGGGCGTTCAGGCGCGTCCGCAGCTCCGCCTCCTCGCCATCGGCGGTGAAGGTGATGCAGTCCATCGGGCAGATATCCACGCAGGCGTCGCATTCGATGCACAGCTTGGGCGCGAACACCGTCTGCACGTCGCAGTTGAGGCAGCGCTGCGCCTCCTTCCAGGCCGTCTCGGGGTCGAAGCCCAGCTCGACCTCCTCGCGGATGTCCTTCAGCGCGATGGTGAGGTCCTTCAGCGGCACCTTGAAGCGCGCCTCCGGGGCCACCTGGTTGTCGTAGCTCCACTCGTGGATGCCCATCTTCTGCGAGGCGAGATTCACCATCGGTGGCGGGCGGTCGAGGACGCTCTCGCCATGGCACCGGCGGTCGATCGAGATCGCGGCGTCGTGGCCGTGGGCCACCGCCCAGATGATGTTCTTGGGCCCGAGGGCGGCATCGCCGCCGAAGAACACGTCGGGCCGCGTCGACTGCAGCGTGACCGGATCCACCACCGGCATGCCCCACTTGTCGAACTCGATCCCCGCGTCGCGCTCGATCCACGGGAAGGCGTTCTCCTGCCCGACGGCGACCAGCACGTCGTCGCAGGGGTAGGTCTGGTCGGGCTCGCCGGTAGGCACGAGGCTCCTCTTCCCCTTGCCGTCGTAGACCGCCTTCACCTTCTCGAACAGCACCCCGCTGAGCTTGCCCTCGTCGTGCACGAACGCCTTCGGCACCAGGAAGTTCACGATCGGGATGCCTTCGTGCATCGCATCCTCTTTCTCCCACGGGCTCGCCTTCATCTCCTCGAAGCCCGAGCGCACGATCACCTTCACGTCCTCGCCGCCCAGACGGCGTGACGAACGGCAGCAGTCCATGGCGGTGTTGCCCCCGCCCAGCACGATCACGCGCCTGCCGATGGCGGTGATGTGGCCGAAGGACACGGAGGAGAGCCAGTCGATGCCGATATGGATGTGGGCGGCGGCCTCCTTGCGCCCCGGCAGATCGAGGTCGCGGCCGCGCGGCGCCCCCGAGCCGATGAAGACCGCGTCGTAGCCCTCGGAGAGCAGCTTCTTCAGCGAATCGATGCGCACCCCGCCCTTGAACTCGGCGCCGAGGTCGAGGATGTAGCCGGTCTCCTCGTCGATCACGCTCTCGGGCAGGCGGAACTTGGGGATCTGCGAGCGGATCATGCCGCCGGCGCGCCGGTCGGAATCGAACAACGTGACCGAGTAGCCGAGCGGCAGCAGGTCGCGCGCCACCGTGAGCGCCGCGGGGCCTGCGCCCACGCAGGCGATGCGCTTGCCGTTGCGCTTCGCCGCGGGCTTGGGCAGGCGGTGGCGGATGTCCTCCTTGTAATCGGCCGCGACGCGCTTCAAGCGGCAGATCGCGACCGGTTCGGGCTTCTCAGGCGCACCCTTGCGCTCCGGCTGGGACTGGCCTTCCTCGACGCGGCCGCGGCGGCAGGCGGGCTCGCACGGGCGGTCGCAGGTCCGGCCGAGGATGCCCGGGAACACGTTCGAAAACCAGTTCACCATGTAGGCGTCGCCGTAGCGGCCCTGCGCGATGAGGCGGATGTATTCGGGAACGGGGGTATGGGCGGGGCACGCCCACTGGCAATCGACCACCTTGTGGAAGTAGTCGGGATGGCCGATGTCGGTGGGTTTCATGCCATGGAGATTGCTACAGGCCCCCTCCCGTAGCAAGGCCTAGGCCTGTCCTCCCCCGATGGGGGTGGCCGCGGCCACGGCGGCGAAGTACTCCCAGGCGCGCTTGGCGACGTTGCCGGTCACCTGGTCCCGGAGCGACTCGGCCTCCTCGCGCGTGTAGGTTCGCAGCCGCCCCGCATCCCCGCCCGCCGCCGCCAGCATGCGCAGCTGCAGCCGGGCGCTCTCCTCGAGGTAGCAGGCCGCGATCGTCGCCGAGCGCACGTCGGGAAACGCAGTGGTGATGCCGTGGCCGCGCATCATCGCCGCGATGCCCTCGCCCACCACCTGGGCGAGGAGGTCGCCCAGCTCGCGGGTGCGGATGAGGCCCACGCGCGAGTACTCGGGCACCCCGGCGGCGAAGATGCCGCCCTGGTTGTGGACCACGCGGTGGGGCTCGCCGATCTGCGTCAGGCAGACGCACGCCGGCGGATGGGCGTGCACCACCCCGCCCACGTCGAGGCGCGCCGCGTAGAGGCGCGCGTGGATCCAGAACTCGCTGTTGGGCTCGCCCTCGCCCGACACGATGCGGCCCTCGGTATCGATCACCAGGAGCCTGCCTGCTTCGGCCAGTCCGGGGCTGCGCCGCGTGGGCAGCAGAAAGGTATTGGTCCCGGGGATGCGCGCGCTCGCGTGGCCGAAGGCGTGCGCGAGGCCGAGGCGCTCGAGGATGCGGTTGGCGGTAGCGACGTCCTCCCGCAGCTGCGCGGACTCCGCTTCCATCAGATCACTCCCCGCTCTCGCAGGCCCCGGGCGGCCCCGGCGTCGATGCCCAGGAGTTGCTCGAGCACTTCGTCCGTGTGCTCACCGAGCAGCGGCGGCGCGCGGTCGTGGGCGACCGGCGTGCGCGAGAACTTGATCGGGTTGGCGACCATGGACACCTCCCTCGCCGCGCCGTGCGGCGCCGCCACCTGCATGCGCCGGTGGCGCACCTGGGGATCGGCGAACACCTGGTCGAGGTTGTTGATCGGCCCGCAGGGAACGCCGGCGGGCTCGAGCAGCACCAGCCATTCACGCGCGCGACGCAGCGCGAGGCGCTCGCCGATCATCCCCACCAGCAGGTCGCGGTGGCCCACGCGCTGCGAATTGGTGAGGAAGCGCGGATCGGCGGCCCACTGCGGCGCGCCCAGCACCTCGCAGAAGCGGGCGAACTGGCCGTCGTTGCCGACCGCGATGATGAGGAACTCGTCGGCCGCCTTGAACACGTTGTAGGGGACGATGTTCAGGTGCGCGTTGCCCATGCGCCCCGGCGGCTGCCCGGAGACGAAGTAGCTGGAGCTCAGGTTGGCGAGCATCGCCACCTGCACGTCGAGGAGCGCCATGTCGATGTGCTGGCCCTCGCCGCTCGTCTCGCGCTCCAGCAGCGCGGCGAGGATGGCGCTGGTGGCGTACATGCCGGTGAAGAGGTCCGAGACCGCGACCCCCACCTTCTGCGGGCCGCCGCCGGCAGCGTCATCGCGCTCGCCGGTCACGCTCATCAGGCCGCCCAGGCCCTGCACCATGAAGTCGTAGCCGGGACGGTCGCGGTACGGGCCGTCCTGGCCGAAACCGGTGATCGAGCAATACACCAGGCGCGGGTGCGCCTTCGAGAGCGTCGCGTAATCGAGCCCGTGGCGGGCGAGATCTCCCACCTTGAAGTTCTCCACCATCACGTCGCATTGCAGCGCGAGCGAGCGCGCCAGCGCGCGGCCCTCGTCGCCCGCGATGTCGAGCGTGAGCGATTTCTTGCCGCGATTGCAGGCGAGGTAGTAGGCCGCGTCGGCGGTCTCGCGGCCGTCGCGATCGCGCAGGAACGGCGGACCCCACTTGCGGGTGTCGTCGCCGTGGCCCGGGCGCTCCACCTTGATCACCTCGGCGCCGAAGTCGGCCAGGTTCTGCGTTGCCCACGGACCGGCGAGCACGCGGGTGAGATCCAGCACACGGATACCGTCGAGAATTCGGCGCATCGGCAGGGGATTGGGCAGTTGCGGAAGGGCTTACAAAGGGTTACATCTGCTTACCGATTATATGCGGGGCCTGCGCCTACGATCCGACCATGACCGCCAACCGACCCTCGCGCCTTCGAGCGCTCCCCCTCGCCCTCGCCCTGGCCTGCAATGCCGCGTGGGCGGCCGAGCCCACCGGCACGGCCGTGGAGTACTACAACACCACGCTGCGGCATTACTTCATCACCGCGAGTCCCGGGGACATGCAGATCGTCGATTCCGGCGGCGCGGGCGCGGGCTGGATCCGAACCGGGGGCCAGTTCGGCGTGTACCGCAACCCGACCGATGCGCCGAACCTCTCGCCGGTGTGCCGCTTCTACGCGCCGGGCCCGAACTCGCACTTCTACACCGCCGATCCCGGCGACTGCGCGTACGTGAAGACCATGGGCGGCTGGTTCTACGAGGGCGACGCCTTCTACATCGAGCGGCCGGTGAACGGCACCTGCAGCCCGGCGACCGCGCCCGTCTACCGCACCTACAACAACGGCTTCCCGCGCAACGACTCCAATCACCGTTTCACCGTCGATGCCACCGTGTATTCGCGCGCGGCGTCGCTCGGCCACGCGCCCGAAGGCATTGCCATGTGCGCGCCGGTCTCCACGGCCGAATACCGCGCCGACGCGGTGCGACTGCTGCGCCAGGCGAGCTTCGGGCCGACGCCCGCGGCGGTCGACCGCGTGGTCGCGATGGGCGCCACGGCCTGGGTGGACGAGCAGTTGGGCCTCGCGGCGACGCAGTACCCCAGCTACGCCTGGGTGACCGACGGGCGCCCTGCCTCGTGCGTCGACGATCGCACGCTGCCGGTGCGCCCCGACAGCTTCTGCAGCCGCGACAACTACACGCTCTTCCCGCTGCAGGTGCAGTTCTTCGCCAACGCGTTCGCGAGCCCCGACCAGTTGCGCGGGCGCGTCGCCTTCGCGCTGTCCCAGATCATGGTCACCTCCGGCGTGGACGTGAGCCGCAACTACGCGATGCGGCACTACCAGCAGACCCTCTACGACCGCGCGTTCGGCAACTTCTACGACCTGCTGATCGCGGTGTCGCTGTCGCCGATGATGGGCGATTACCTCGACATGGTGAACAACAACAAGAGCGATGCCACGCGCGGCACCGACCCGAACGAGAATTACGCGCGCGAGATACTGCAGCTCTTCTCGGTCGGCACCTACCTGCTGAACGCAGACGGCTCGCAGCAGCTTGACGCCGCGGGCAAGCCCCGCTTCACCTACGAGCAGGCCGAGGTGAAGGGATTCTCGCGCGTCTTCACCGGCTGGACCTTCCCCACGGTCGCGGGCGCGATCGCGCGCAACAACAACCCGCGCAACTACCTGGGCAACATGCGCCCCGTGGACGCCAACCACGAGTTCGGCACCAAGGTGCTGCTCTCCGGCGTGGTGGCCCCGGCCAGCATGACGATGCAGCAGGACCTCGAGTTCGCGCACCGCAACATCTTCCAGCACCCCAATGTGGGCCCCTTCATCGGCAAGCAGCTGATCCAGAAGCTGGTCACGAGCGAGCCCTCCGCTGGCTACGTGGCGCGCGTGACCGCGGCCTTCGACAACAACGGCGCCGGCCAGCGCGGCGACCTGCGCGCGGTGGTGCGCGCCATCCTGCTCGATCCGGAGGCGCGCGGCGCCCGCAAGATCGATCCCGGCTACGGCAAGCTGGTGGAACCCGTTCTGTACATGACGGGCGCGGCGCGCGCCCTGGGGGCGCGGTCGGATGGCGTCTACTTCCGCCAGCAGTCGGCGAGCCTCGGCCAGTTCGTCTTCTATCCGTCGTCGGTGTTCAACTATTACCCGTTCGATTTCGTGGTGCCCGGCACCCAGCTGCTCGGCCCCGAGTTCGGCATCCAGACCTCGACCACGGCGGTCAACCGCGCCAACTTCGCCAACGCGCTGGTGTTCTCCAACGGCATCGCCGCCGATGCCACGGTCTACGGCGCGACCGGCACGCAGTTCGACATCACCCGATACCAGTCGCTCGCCGCGGATTCGGGCACGCTGGTGGACCAGCTCGACCGCGACCTCCTCGCCGGGACGATGTCCGCGGCGATGCGCGCGGCCACGGTGACCGCGGTGAACGCGGTGGCCGCCACCGACACGCTCAACCGGGCACGGAGCGCGCTCTACCTCGTGCTCACCTCGCCCCAATACCAGGTGCAACGATGAAGAACGACCGACGCGAGTTCCTCCTCCGGGCGGGCGCCCTCACCTCCGGCGGCCTCGCCGCGCGCTTGCTGCCGCTCTCCGCGCTCGGCTTCGCGGCCGGGGCCCACGCGCAGGCCGCGCCCGACTACAAGGCGCTGGTCTGCGTCTTCCTCTACGGCGGCGTGGACGGCAACAACCTCGTGATCCCGGCCGATGCCGCGGGCTACGCGCTCTATTCCGGCGTGCGCCCGGTGAGCTCGGGGGTGAACATCACCCAGGCGGAGATGCTCGCGATCCAGCCGACCAACACCGCCACGCCCTACGGGCTGCATCCGGAGCTCGCCGAGATCCACGCGCTCTTCGCGCAGGGCCGGATGGCGATCCTCGCCAACGTCGGGCCGCTGAACGAGCCCACCACCAAGGCGACCTACCTCGCCAAGCGCCCCGCCAACCTCTTCTCGCACTCGGACCAGCAGAACCAGTGGCAATCGTCGGTCTCCGACGGACCGAGCCGCAGCGGCTGGGGCGGGCGCATCGCCGACCAGCTGGCGAGCGCGAATGGCGCCTTCCCGGTGATCACCTCGATCGCGGGCGCGAGCCTCTTCATCTCCGGCAACTCCACCAGCGCGCTCGCGCTCCCGCAGAGCGGCGCGATCACGCTGCAGGGATTCAACAACACCGCCGCCGCGACGAGCCGGCGCACGGCGATGGATGCGATCCTCGCCGCCGACCGCGACAACGTGTACGTGAAGGCCGCCGGCGACATCACCAGCCAGGCGCTGTCGCTCTCGACCGTGGTAAACCCGATCCTCACCTCCACCACCTCGACCATCCAGGGACTCTTCGCGGGCCAGACGAGCTCCATCTCGCAGCAACTGCTGCAGGTCGCGAAGCTGATCGAGGCGAGATCGCAGACGGGCGCGCGCCGGCAGGTGTTCTTCGTCTCGCTCGGCGGCTTCGACACCCATTCCAACGAGCTGGCGACGCTCACGACGCTCCTCGGGCAGCTTTCGCCCGCGCTCAGATCGTTCTACGACGCCACCGCGCAGCTGGGCGTCGCGAGCCAGGTGACGACCTTCACGCTGTCGGATTTCGGGCGCACCTTCCAGCCTGCCTCGGGCCAGGGCACCGACCACGCGTGGGGCAACCATCACTTCATCCTCGGCGGCGCGGTCCAGGGCGGAAAAATGTACGGGACCTATCCCACCCTCGCGCGCGCGGGCCCCGACGACGCCGACACCTCCGGGCGCTGGATTCCGAGCACGTCGGTGGAGCAGTACGGCGCGACGCTCGCGCGCTGGTTCGGCGTGCCCGAGGCGTCGCTCGCGTCGATCTTCCCGCGCCTGGCGAGATTCCCCGCTTCCAACCTGGGCTTCCTCGCCTAGGACGTATTACGGATGTAAGACGCGCCCTTTTTCCCGCCTGCCCCCGTAAAATGGCGGGCCATGGCGACAAAAGTATCCAGCACGGACCTCAAGGTCGGCATGTTCGTCGCCGACCTCGACAGGCCGTGGGTGGACACGCCGTTTCTGCTGCAGGGCTTCGTGATCGAGGACGACGGCCAGATCGCCGCCCTGCAGACCCATTGCGAGTACGTGATCGTCGACCGGGCGCGCTCGCTTGGCGACCAGTTCGAGGCGGCTCCCGCCGCCGCGCCGCCCGCCCCGGGCGTGGCCGCCTCGTCGAGGCTCAAGCCCGCCGCGGCCGCTGCCCCGTCGCGTCCGGTCTCGCAGGTGGCCGATTCGCCCTCCGATCCACGCGCCCGCGCCACGCCCAAGCTGAAGATGATCCGCCTCGAGGACGTGTCTCGTGGCGCTGCGCGTGGGAGCGCCGCCGGACCGGCCGACGACGGCGACGATTCGATGTTCGGACGGATGATGGGCGGCCTGAAGGGCATGCTCGGAAGCGGCGGCGCGCGCAAGGCGCCCGCCCCGGCACGCCCACCCCCGCCGCTGGAAGCGCAACCCGAGACGCCGCAGGAATTCGAGGCGCGCGCCTCGCTCCTTCCGCCCGGCACGCAGGTGCAGACCTACCAGAACTTGGCGACCGTCGAGGAGGAGGCGCCCCGCGCGCGCGAAGTGGTCGTGAGGACCAGCGACCTCCTCGAAAACCTGGTGAAGGACATCCGCCTCGGCAACGCCTTCGAGGTCGAGCGCGTGGAGGAGATCGTCGAGGACATGGTCGACAGCATCGTGAGGAACCCGCAGGCGTTGATGTGGGTCGCGAAGCTGCGCGAGCAGGACATCGGGGCCTACGGCCACGGCCTGCAGGTCTCGGTGTACCTCACCTCCTTCGGCCGCCACCTGGGATTTCCACGCGCGCAGCTATCGCAGCTCGCGCAGGTGGGAATGTTGCTCGACATCGGCAAGATCCGCCTGCCCACGGAACTCCTGCAGAAGCAGGGCCGCCTCACCGACGCCGAGTTCGAGTCCGCCAAGGCGCACGTGATGCTCGGCAGCGAGATCCTCCGGGAAACGCCCAACTTCCCGCGCGACGTGCTGACCGGCATCGAGCAGCACCACGAGAGGATGAACGGCAGCGGCTACCCGAACAGCCTCATGGGCGAGGAGATCGGCATCTTCGGGCGCATGGCGGGGATCGTCGATTGCTTCGCCGCGCTCACCAACCACCGGCCCTACGCCGCGGCGGTCTCCTCGTACGAGGCGCTGCGCAGCATCGCCGCGTGGGGCGGCGACTATTTCCACGAGCCGCTGGTGCAGCAGTTCGTGTCTTCGGTCGGCGTCTTCCCGGTGGGCTCCCTCATCGAGCTCAACACCGGCGAGGTGGCGATCGTGGTCGAGCACAGCAAGGTGCGCAGGCTCAAGCCGCGCGTGCTGATCGTGACCGACCCCGACAAGCAGCCGGTCAGCTATCCGGCGATGCTCGACCTGCTCTACAACCCGAAGCGCGGCGGCGACGAGGCGGCCTTTATCAAACGCGGGCTCGCGCCCGGCGCCTATGGACTGGACCTCAAAGATTTCTACCTCGCCTGAGCCCCGCGTGTCGGCCCCTCCCCCCGGTAATCCAACCCAGCTGCCCGAAACGGTCGCGACGGACACGCGCGAGGAGCTGCTGAAGCTCCTCGACCGCGAGACCGCGATCGCGCGCGCCACCAAGGGACGGCTCGCGGTGCTCATCATCGAGCTGCGCCGCGTGGACCGGCTGCAGGCGTTGCTGCGCGGCCCGGCGCCCGCCACCACCATGTCGCTGGTGCTCGAGCGCCTGAGGAAGGCGCTGCGCCCCGAGGACCGGCTGGCGGCGCTCGGGGACGAGCAGGCATGCGTGGTGCTGCCGCGCCTCGCGCACCAGAGCCAGGCGGTGCTCGCGGCGGTCAAGCTGCTGCGCGCGCTCGACCGGCCGATCGCGCACGAGGGCGGCGCCGCGGTGCTGCGCCCGTGCATCGGCATCGCGACCCTTCCCGAGCACGGCTACGATCCGGCCGAGCTCCTGATGGCGGCCGACGTCTCGCGCCACATCGCCGCCACCCGCGAGGAGGGCTACCACGTCTTCCACTCCGAGGACGTGGTCGAGACCGAGGTCTATCGCGGCCTGGACCTCGACCTCGAGCGCGCGATCCGCGCCAACGAGCTGGAGCTCGACTACCAGCCGCAGTTGGAGCTCGTCTCCGGCAAGGCGGTGGGCGTCGAGGCGCTGGTGCGCTGGCGCCACGCGCATGCCGGCGACATTCCCCCGGAGACGGTGGTCGGAATCGCCGAGCGCACCGGGCTCATCGGCACGCTCACCTTCTGGATCCTGAACGCGGCGCTGCGGCAGGCCTCCGAGTGGCGGCCCGACGGCATCGCCCCGCGGATCGCCATCAACCTGCCGGTGAGCACGCTCACCGACCGGGAGCTCCCCGCGGTGGTCGACCAGAGCATCAAGACCTGGGGCATCGCGCCGCAGGACGTGGTGCTGGAGATCGCCGAGAGCTCGATGATCGCCGACGCCGAGCGCTCGGTGGCGATCCTCACGCGGCTGAAGGGGATCGGCGTGCAGCTCTCGATCGACGACTTCGGCTCCGGATTCACCTCGCTGTCCTCGATGCGCCGCTTCCCGATCGACGAGCTGAAGATCGACCGGCCGTTCGTGGGCGCGGTCCTCGCGAGCAAGGGCGACGCCGCGCTGGTGCGCTCGGCGATCGAGATCGGCCACAACTTCGGCCTGCGCGTGCTTGCCGAGGGCGTCGAGGAGCTGCCGGTGCTGGCCGAGCTCGAGCGCCTTGGCTGCGACCTCGCGCAGGGAAACCTTTTCGCCCCGCCGCTCAACGAAAGCGAGCTGCGCGGCTGGTGGAAGAAGAACACCGCCGGATGACGAGACCACCCACGCCATGAAGAAGGGCTTCTACACCATCATGGCGGCGCAATTCTTCTCTTCGCTCGCCGACAACGCGCTCTTCATCGCGGCGATCGCGATGCTGCTGCTGCTGGACGGCCCGGCGTGGCTCACCCCAATGCTCAAGTGGTTCTTCACCGTCTCGTACGTGCTGCTCGCGTTCGTCGTCGGCGCGTTCGCCGACTCGATGCCGAAGGGCAGGGTGATGTTCGTCACCAACCTCATCAAGGTGGTCGGCTGCCTGCTGATCCTGTTCAACGACTTTGTCCAGATCACCGGCATCCAGCCCTATTGGATGGTGATCCTCGCCTACGCGGTGGTGGGCTTCGGCGCCGCCGCCTATTCGCCGGCCAAGTACGGCATCCTCACCGAGCTGCTACCGGCCGAGCAGCTGGTGATCGCCAACGGCTGGATCGAGGGCCTCACGGTGGCCTCGATCGTGCTGGGCGTGCTGCTCGGCGGGATGCTGATCGGCGGGCCGGCGTCCGAGCACCTGCTGGCGCTGGACCTGCCGATGCTGCAGACGCACATCGACACCGCGCCGGAGGCGGCGGTCTCGGTTATCGTGTTCTTCTACCTCATCGCCGCGGCCTTCAACCTCGCGATTCCCGACACCGGCGCGCGCTATGCCCACCAGGAGCGCAACCCGATTCGCCTGATGAGCGATTTCTCGCATTGCTTCCGCACCCTGTGGCAGGACAAGCTGGGCCAGATCTCGCTCGCCGTGACGACTCTCTTCTGGGGCGCGGCCGCGACGCTGCAGCTGCTGGTGCTGCGCTGGGCGGAGAAGAGCCTGAATCTTCCTTTGAGCCAGGGCGCGGTGCTGCAGGGTGTCTCAGCGCTCGGCATCGCGGTCGGCGCGGTGATGGCCGCGCGCATGATCCCGCTGAAGCGCGCGGTCCGTGTGCTGCCGATGGGGATCGCGATGGGCATCGTGGTGATGGCGATGGTGTTCGTGAAGTGGATGCCCGCGGTGTACGCGCTGCTGATCCTGGTGGGCGCGCTCGCGGGCTTCTACGTGGTGCCGATGAACGCGTTGCTGCAGCATCGTGGGCACGTGCTGCTGTCGGCGGGCCATTCGATCGCGG
>JBKJTM010000442.1:0-14550 GCA_046590805.1 Usitatibacter sp. | reverse complement strand
GCGCCGTCTGCCCGCCCATGGTCGGCAGCAGCGCCTCGGGGCGCTCCTTCTCGATAATGCGCGCCACCATCTGCCAGGTGATCGGCTCGATGTAGGTCACATCCGCCATGTCGGGGTCGGTCATGATGGTGGCGGGGTTGGAATTCACCAGCACCACGCGGTAGCCCTCGTCGCGCAGCGCCTTGCAGGCCTGGGCGCCGGAGTAGTCGAACTCGCAGCCCTGGCCGATCACGATCGGGCCGGCGCCGATGATCAGGATGGTCTCGATGTCGGTGCGCTTGGGCATCAGGCCTTCCGCTTCGCTTCCATCATCTTCACGAACTTGTCGAACAGGTAGGACATCTCGCGCGGGCCGGGGCTCGCCTCGGGGTGGCCCTGGAAGCTGTATGCCGGGCGGTCGGTGAGCTCGAGGCCCTGGAGCGAGCCGTCGAAGAGCGAACGGTGCGTCGCCTTCACGTTGGCCGGGAGCGTCGCCTCGTCCACCGCGAAGCCGTGGTTCTGGCTGGTGATGAAGACGCGGCCGGTCCCGAGGTCCTGCACCGGATGGTTGGCGCCGTGATGGCCGAACTTCATCTTCACGGTCTTTGCGCCGGTCGCGAGGCCGAGGAGCTGGTGGCCGAGGCAGATGCCGAACACCGGCGTGCCGGAGGCGAGGACCTCGCGGATGGCGGTGATCGCGTAGCCGCACGGTTCCGGGTCGCCCGGTCCATTGGAGAGGAACACGCCGTCGGGCTTGAGGGCGAGGGCGTCTTTCGCGGTGGCAGTGGCGGGGAGCACCGTCACCTTGCAGCCGCGCTCGGCGAGATTGCGCAGGATGTTGTGCTTCACGCCGTAGTCGTAGGCGACCACATTGAAACGCGCCGCGCCACTCGGCTTGTAACCTGTCCCGAGCGCCCACAGGCTGCCGCTCCACTCGTAGGGCTTGTCGGTGCTCACCACCTTCGCCAGGTCCTGGCCCGCCATGCTGGGCGCCGCGCGCGCGGCTTCCAGCGCCGCCTGCTCGTCGATCCTGCCCGCCTGGATGCAGCCGTTCTGGGCGCCGTTGCTGCGCAAGAGGCGCGTAAGGCGTCGCGTGTCGATGTCCCCCATGGCGACGAGGGAGTTGCGCTTCAGGTACGAGGACAGGTCCTCGCTGCGGCGCCAGTTGGAGGCGGCGAGCGGCAGGTCGCGGATGACGAGGCCCGCGGCATAGAGGCCGCGCGACTCCACGTCCTCGGCGTTGGCGCCGGTATTGCCGATGTGCGGGTAGGTGAGGGTGACGATCTGGCCGGAGTACGAGGGATCGGTGAGGATTTCCTGGTAGCCGGTCATGGCGGTGTTGAACACCACCTCGCCGACCGTCTGGCCCTCTGCCCCGATGCTGCAGCCGCGAAAAATGCTCCCGTCGGCTAGAACCAGGACGGCGGGAGTCTTCTGCGACAAGGAAACGCTCCAGGACGGGGTGAAAACTGCGGGCGCAAAAAAAGCGGGGGAGCGCAAGAAGAACTACTGGCTCGTCCCGCTTTCACTGGTCGAAAATTATAGCAGAAACGGGCCCCGAAATCCCCTCAGCGAAGGCCGAGGACATCCTGCATGTCGTAGAGTCCCGGCGCCTTCCCCACCAGGAACCGGGCGGCGCGCAGCGCACCCTGGGCGTAGGTCTCGCGGCTCGACGCGCGGTGGGTGATCTCGATCCGCTCCCCGGGGCCGGCGAAGAACACCGTGTGGTCGCCGACGATGTCCCCGCCGCGGGCCGCCGAGAACCCGATCGAGCCGCTCTTCCTCTCTCCGGTCACCCCATGGCGCGCGAAGACGCCGTCCGCCGCGAGGCTCGCGCCGCGCGCCTGCGCCGCGACCTCGCCCAGATTCAACGCCGTGCCGGAAGGCGCGTCCACCTTGAGCTTGTGGTGGATCTCGAACACTTCGACGTCGTAGTCGGGGCCGAGCGCCCTCGCCGCCAGGTCCACGAGCTTCAGGCTCACGTTCACGCCCACGCTCATGTTCGGCGCCATCACGATGGGGATTTCGGCCGCGGCGGCGCGGATCTCGTCGACCTGCGCGGGCTCGAAGCCGGTGGTTCCGATCACGATCGCGCGCTTCGCGGCGCGGCACGCGCGCACATGGGCGAGCGTGCCTTGCGGGCGGGTGAAGTCGATCAGCACGTCGCAGGCGCCCAGCGCCGCCGACACGTCGGTGCCGATGGCGAGGCCCTCGAAGTTGCCGGCGGCGATGTCGAGCGCGGCTCCCAGCTCGATCCCTTCGGTCGCGCGAGCCGCCCTGAGGAGCGCCGCGCCCATCCGGCCGCCAGCGCCCGCGATGGCGACCCGCACCGCGCTCATCGCGCCGGGGGCGTGCTCGGTCCGACCGGCGCCGCGGCCGTGGGCCGTGAGGTTCCGGTGAAGTCGACCACGTTGTCGTCCTGGAAGACGACCGTGAAGCGCGTGCGGTCGTCGGACTTGCGGCCCTTCACGTTGCTGAAGTAGTAGTCCCAGCGGTTGGCGTGGAAGACGTCGGAGAGGAGCGGCGTGCCGAGGATCTGCCTCACCTCCGCCTTGCTCATGCCCTTCTTCAGCCGCGCGACCGAGTCCTCGGTCACGTAGTTGCCTTGCTGCACGTCGATCTTGTAGACGAAGGGGCCGCACGCGGCGGCGGCAAGGAGGATTGCTGCAAGGGCGATGAAGCGCATGGATCGGGCGGGCGGACCGCAGTGGGCAATCGCGCATTATATCAACGCCCCCTGTATGATTTTGTCGCATGAGCGATCCCCGGGAACTGAAGGACACGGGCCTCAAGGTCACGGTGCCGAGGCTGAAGGTCCTCGACCTCTTCCAGCACAGCCCCGACCGCCACCTCACCGCCGAGGATGTCTACCGGCGCCTGCTGGAAGAGCATTCCGACATCGGCCTCGCGACCGTGTACCGCGTGCTCACCCAGTTCGAGCAGGCGGGGCTCCTGGTGCGCCACCACTTCGAGAGCGGCAAGGCGGTCTACGAGCTGAACCAGGGCGGGCATCACGATCACCTCGTGTGCCTGCAGTGCGGGCGCGTTGAGGAGTTCTACGACTCCGAGATCGAGAAGCGGCAGAACAAGGTGGCGAAGGAGCGCGGCTTCGCGATCCACGACCACCAGCTCTACCTCTACGCCGATTGCATCAAGGCCGCCTGCCCGCACCGGCCCAGGGGATCGGGCTAGCGATGAGGCAATCCCTGCGGCCGGGCCTCGAGGGCACCTTCCGCTATGCCGTGCCGGCCTCCAAGACGGTGCCGCGCATCTACGAGGAGGCGCCCGACTTCCAGATGATGCCGGAGGTGTTCGCCACCGGCTTCATGGTGGCGCTGATGGAGTGGGCCTGCATCGAGCTCATCAAGCCGCACCTCGAATGGCCGCACGAGCAGAGCCTCGGCACGCACGTGAACCTCTCGCACACCGCGGCCACGCCGCCCGGCATGACGATCGAGGTCAAGACCCGCCTCGAGTCGGTGGAAGGGCGGCGGCTGGTGTTCCGCCTATCGGCGCACGACGGCGTGGACGCCATCACCGAGGGGACCCACGAGCGCCACCTGATCGATCGCGCGCGCTTCGAGCGCAAGGTCGAGACCAAGGCGGGAGCGAAGGCATGACATTTTCGCGCTGGCTCGCGGCCCTCGCCCTGGGCTTTTCGCTGTTCGCGCCCGCGGCGCTCGCGCAGAAGACATCGCCCGCGACGGTGGGCGAGATCCGCGCCGCCGAACTGCCGCGCGAGGCGCGCGCGACGCTGGCGCTCATCCGCAAGGGCGGACCCTACCCCTATGCGCGCGACGGCGTGGTCTTCGGCAACCGCGAGGCGCTGCTGCCGAGGCAGAAGCGCGGCTATTATCGGGAATACACTGTGAAGACGCCGGGCGAGCGCACGCGCGGCGCTCGCCGTATCGTCGCCGGCCGAAGCGGCGAGCTCTACTACACCGAAGACCACTACAACCACTTCAGCCGCATCGTCGAAAGATAGGAGCTCCCATGCCCGTCGGGGCGATCGAGTCGTTGCTCGAGGAAGGTCTTGGAGGCGTCTGGTACGCGCCGAAGCACGCCGAGGTCAAGTCGCTGCAGGCCGCGGCCAAGCGCGCCGGCTACGCCTTCTTCCACATCGACGGCAAGAACATCGCGCGCAAGGAGCAGCTCCTGAACCACGTGGCGCTGGCGCTGCACTTCCCCAAGGACTTCGGCCACAACTGGGACGCGCTCGAGGAGTGCCTCACCGATCTCGAGTGGGTCGATGGCGACGGCTACCTCATCTACTACGACCACATCGATGGGCTGCTCGCCACGCACCCCGACCAGTTCGAGACCTTCGTCGAGATCGTGCGCGACGCGGTTGCGTCATGGAAAGAGGACGGCGAGGCGATGATGGTGCTGCTCTCGGGGGCGAAGGCGCCGAAGGGCGTGCCCAGGCTGAAGGAGAAGGCGGCCGACTAGGCCCTCAGGGGCACACCACTGGGATGCGCTCGGCCAGCCGCACCTCGCTCGCCGAAACCTTCGCGCGGTAGGCGAGCACCTCGACACCCGCCGCGATCGCCTCCCGCAACATGCGCCCGTATTCGTGGTCGATGCCGTCGGCGGGACGGACTTCGTTCACGTCCGCCCTCTGCACGCAGTACATCTGCACCGGCCGCAGGCCGTGGGCCTTCAGGCGAATCAGCTCGCGCAGGTGCTTCGATCCCCGCTCGCTCACGCAGTCGGGAAACAGCGCCACCCCCCTGGAGGCCGCCGCGGTGACGTTCTTCACCTCCACGTAGCAGGCCTCGCGCGCGCCGCCTTCGAGCACCAGGTCCACGCGGCTCCTCTCCTCGCCGAACGGCACCTCGCGCCGCATCCCCGTGTAGCCCGCAAGCTCCGTGATCGTGCCGTTGGCGATCGCCTCGGCGACGAGCGCGTTCGGCAGCCCCGTGTTGATGCCGACCATCACCTTGCCGACCTCGACGAGCTCCCAGGTGTGGCGGTACTTGCGCGTCGCGCTGTCGCTCTCGGAGAGCCAGACGCGGTTGCCCGCCTCGCAGCAGCCCATCAGCGAGCCCGTGTTCGGGCACGCCGCGGTGATGACCCGGTCGGCGAGCTGGATGTCGGCGAGGAAACGCTTGTAGCGCCGGATGAGGCGCCCTTCGACGAGCTTCGAGGGAAAACGCATGGCCCTCGAAGCTTAATTGAATTCGGCTACGCGGAAGCCTGCTCGCCGCCCTCGGCCGGCTGGGCGATCTGCTTCCTCACCTCGTCCATGTCGAGCGCCATGGACTTCGCCACCACCTGCTCGAAGGGTCCCTGCGCCAGCGCGCCCGGCTGCGAGAAGACGATGATCTGCTCGCGAAACACCATCAGCGTCGGGATGGAGCGGATCTGGAAATGCTGCGCGATCTCCTGCTCCTCGTCGGTGTTCACCTTGGCGAACACCACGTCGGGATGCTGCTCCGAGACCTTCTCGAACACCGGCGCGAAGCCGCGGCACGGGCCGCACCACGGCGCCCAGTAGTCCACCACGACGGTGGGATTTCCCGTCAGCACCTGCTCGAAATTCTCCTTCGTCAGCTCGACAACCGCCATTCACGCCTCCAGCAGGGAACGCAGCATCCACGCGGTCTTCTCATGCACCTGCATGCGCTGCGTCAGCAGGTCCGCGGTCGGCTCGTCGCTTGCCTTGTCGACGGCCGGAAAGATCTTGCGGGCGGTGCGCGCGACCGCCTCGTGCCCTTGCACCAGGATCCGCACCATCTCCCTGGCGTCGGGGACGCCCGGAGTCTCGGGGATCGAGGAGAGCTTTGCGAACGCGCTCGCCGTCCCCGGCGCCGGGAAGCCGAGGGCGCGGATGCGCTCGGCGATCGCGTCGAGGGAAAGCCAGAGCTCGTTGTACTGGTCCATGAACATCACGTGCAGGGTCTGGAACATCGGCCCCTTCACGTTCCAGTGGAAGTTGTGCGTCTTGAGGTAGAGCGAGAAAGTGTCCGCGAGCAGGCGGGACAGGCCCGCGGCGATCTTCTCGCGGTCCTTCTCCGAGATGCCGATGTCGATGCGTGCAGGGGCGGGAGCGCGGGTGGCCATGGTGGCATTCTCCATTAGAGTTTTGACAGCATCGCCGAATGCCGTTCCGCGGGCCAATGAAATATTCCAATTCGGGCGATAGGGCGCGGCTATCCGCGCCCCACCCTCAGTCGAGCGATCCCATGCGACCGGTCCGGTACGCGATCTCGGCCGCGCGCACCTGCTCGACGTTGTTCATCACGAACGGGCCGTGGAACACCAGCGGTCCCTCCGCCGGCGTCCCCCCCAGCAGCATCACCTCGAGCGGGCCGGGGGATGCGTTGGCCATCGCGACGCTCTCGCCCGCGGTGAACAGCACCATCTCCCCCGCCGCGGCCGCGATCCCGTCGGGCCCGAACCGCCCTTCTCCCGCGAGCACGTAGGCCGCGAGCTCGAAGGCGGGATCCACCTCCGCCTCGAGGCGCGCATCCGCATCCAGCGAGGCGTAGGCGAGCACCAGCGGCATCAGCACCTGCGCCGGACCGGTGACGGTGCCGAGCGTGCCGGCGATGATGCGCACGCGCGCACCCCGCGTCGTGGACATGGGAATGGATTCCGCGCCGATCCGCTGGTAGCGCGGCTCCATCATCTTCTTGAGGCGGGGCAGGGAGGTCCATAGCTGGATGCCGTGCAAGGTGCGCTCGGCGTCGGTATCGCCCAGCGAGCTCTCGGCGTGCACGATGCCGCGTCCCGCGGTCATCCACTGCGCGCCGCCGGCACTCACGATCCCGGTATGGCCGGCCGAGTCGCGATGCTCCTGGCGGCCCGACAGCAGGTACGTGACCGTCTCGATGCCAGCGTGCGGATGCGCGCCCACGCCGTCCTGGCCTGGCCGCACGCGAAACGGCCCGAAATGGTCGAGGAACACCCAGGGGCCGACCGAATGGCGCTGGCGATCGGGCAGCGCGCGCCGCACCGTGAACGTGCCGACCGGGGCGACCTGCGACTTCACTACCCGCTCGACGCCGCGGACCTTCTCGAGGACGGCGCTCATCGCTTGTCGTCCAGGCTCCAGGCACCGGCACCAAAGGCCGCGACGAGGAGCATCCCGCCCATGATCGAGACGTTCTTCATGAAGTGGTTCATCTGGTTCTGCACCTGCGCGGCGTCGATCCCCCAGAACGGATGGAAGATGAGCGTCGTCGGGATCAGCCAGAGGAAGAACAGGATCGCGACCAGGCGAACGCGGTATCCGATGACCAGCAGGATGCCGCCGCCCAGCTCGAGCGCGACGGTGAGCGCCGCGAGCACCTGCGGCATCGGCAGGCCCTTGGAGCCGATGTAGGCCGCGACGCCGTCGAGTCCGGCGATCTTGTTGTAGCCGGCGATCACGAAGATCGCCGCGAGCAGGATGCGGCCGGCGAGCGCCGCTGCGTTGATGGTGTTGGGATTCATGTCGTTCTCCTTTGTAATGGCGACATCACGCCAGGTCGAAAAGCAGGATCTCGGCGTCGCGCCCGCGCTCCAGGCGCACGCCCTGGGCGCCGGAAAGCTTGGCCGCGTCGCCGGTCTCGATCGCCTGGCCGTTGACGGTCACCGCGCCCCGAACGACGTGCACATAGGTACGGCGCCCGGCTGCGGGAGCGTGGTCGAGCGTTTCCGCGCCATCGACCAGGGCCGCGTAGAGGAAGGCGTCCTGGTGGATGGTCACCGAGCCGTCGCGCCCGTCGGGCGAAGCGATGAGGCGCAGCCTGCCGCGCTTCTCGGCCGGCTCGAAGCGCCTCTCCTCGTAGCTCGGCGCGATGCCGCGGACGTTGGGCTCGATCCAGATCTGCAGGAAGTGGACCGGATCACGCTCGGAGGCGTTGTACTCGCTGTGCGCGACGCCGGTTCCTGCGCTCATGCGCTGCACGTCGCCGGGGCGGATCACCGAACCGTTGCCCATCGAATCCTTGTGCGCGAGGCCACCATCGAGCACGTAGCTGATGATCTCCATGTCGCGG
This sequence comes from Usitatibacter sp., assembly GCA_046590805.1. Lineage (GTDB taxonomy): Bacteria > Pseudomonadota > Gammaproteobacteria > Burkholderiales > Usitatibacteraceae > Usitatibacter. The sequence continues at coordinate 6,586 of JBKJTM010000442.1, read as the reverse complement.
TGGCTGTGGGTGCCGAAGCCCTTGGCCGGCTGCACGCGGTCCTCGTTGATCACCCGCAAAGCCCCGAACCCCATGTGCCGGGGGTCGTGGTAGTCGGCGAAGGAGAAGCTGTGGAAAGAGTCGAGCCAGCCATGCTGGGCGTGGCCTCTCTCCTGGCTGCGGCGGATTTCGGTCATGATTATTCTTTGTTGTTGAATGATGATTAGCATGATGCTGCTGGACATTTCTGATTTCCAGCGGAGAATACTGACCAGATCAATCAGTTTTTCCGAACATGAGACTGTCCCTGGAGGCCCTGCAGGTCCTGGATGCCATCGACCGCAAGGGTTCCTTCGCTGCCGCGGCCAACGAGCTGCACCGGGTACCGTCAGCGATCACTTACTCCGTCCGCCAGCTCGAGGAGGGCCTGGGCGTCGAGCTGTTCGACCGGGGTGGGCACCGGGCCGTCCTCACGGATGCCGGGCGCGAGCTGCTGGGCGAGGGACGGCGGCTCCTGCAGGCGGCCGCCGATCTGGAGTGCCGCGTTCAGCAGGTCGCCAAGGGATGGGAGTCGGAGCTGCGGATCGCGGTCGATACCCTGATCGGGCCGGAGAAGCTCTACGGGATCGTGGCCGAGTTCTATGCCGAGGACAGCGGCACCCGCCTGCGGATTTCCCAGGAGGTGCTGGGCGGGGTATGGGATGCGCTCGCCTCGGGCCGCGCCGACCTGGGCATCGGCGCCTCTGGAGACGCGCCGGCCGGGCGCAGCTTCTCGACCCGGTTGCTCGGCCGCGCGCAGATGTTGTTCGTGGCGGCGCCATTCCACCCGATCTGCCGCGAGCCGCAGCCGCTCTCGACCGCCGCCGTGCAGGCGCATCGGGCCGTGAGCATCGCCGACACGTCGCGCCTGCTGGCGCCGCGCACCGCGGGGTTGCTGTCGGGACAGGACGTCCTCACCGTCCCGTCGCTCGAGGCCAAGTCCTCGGCGCTGGTGGCGGGCCTGGGCGTGGGCTTCGTGCCGCGCTGGATCGCCGAGCGCGAGGCCGCCGTCGGGAGGCTTGAGATCCTCGCCGTCGAGGGCACGCGCGCGGCCATCGAGCTGCAGGTGGCGTGGCGCCCGGGCCAGGAAGGACGCGCGCTCAAGTGGTTCGCGCGGCGTCTCGAGGATCCGCTGGTGGCCGCCGAGCTCCTCTCTTGAACTATCGCGGGAGGTTCGCGCCCTCGCCCACCGGACCGCTGCACTTCGGCTCGCTGGTGGCGGCGGTGGCGAGCTGGCTCGATGCACGCGCCGCGGGCGGCGAGTGGCTGGTGAGGATCGAGGATGTCGATACGACGAGGACCGTGCCCGGCGCCGCCGACGGCATCCTGCGCACGCTCGAAGCCTTCGGCCTGCATTGGGACGGCGAGGTGGTGTGGCAAAGCCGCCGGACCGCACGCTATGAGGCGGCGCTGGAGCGCCTGCGCGAGGCGGGGGCCACCTACCGTTGCAGGTGCTCGCGGCGCGAGATCTCCGACTCGGGCCTCGCCGGTGCCGACGGGCCGATCTATCCCGGCACATGCAGGCGCCTCGGCCTCGGCGCCAAGGCGGCCGCGATCGAGCGCTTCGACGTCTCGGGCACCCGGGTCGCCTTCCACGATCGCGTGCAGGGCGCGATCGAGCAGGACCTTGAGCGCGAACTTGGCGACTTCGTGGTGAAGCGCCGCGACCGCCTGCACGCCTACCAGCTTGCGGTCGTGGTCGACGACGCCGAGCAGGGAATCGATCACGTGGTGCGCGGAGCGGATCTCCTGTGGTCCGCGCCACGCCAGATCGCGCTGCAGCGTCGCTTGGGATACGCGACACCGGCTTACCTGCACGTGCCCATCGCCACCAACGAGCGTGGCGAGAAGCTCTCCAAGCAGACGCTCGCGCCGGCCCTCTCGGCGGACCGCGCTGCCGAGGCATTGGGTGCCGCGCTCGCCTTCCTGCGCCAGCCACCCGCGGACGGCGCGCGCGCCGCGGAAATCCTCGCCCGGGCCACGGCATCGTGGGATTCGCGTCCGCTGGCGGATGCCGTGCGGGGCAACAAGCCGTGACCGGTGCGCGAAGGGGCGGGCCTATAATTCCCACCCTTAATTGCCCGCCCTCCGAATCCGGGAAGGCGCGCCCCGGCATCAAACGGGGATCGACGCTCGAGAGCCGACCATGAACCCCGAAAAGAAGAGCCGCCGCCTCAGCAAGTCGCTGCTCGCCCTGGTGACCGTCCTCGCGATCGCGGGCTCCCTCCTGGGCCTCCGCGCGAGCCAGGCGAACAAGGAGCCGGCGAAGCAATCCGACGCCGACCGCACCTATGAATTCGCGCCGGGGGACCTGGCGGAATTGAGGCGCGAGCCGCTCGGCCGCACGATCCCGGTGTCGGGGACGATGAAGCCGCTGCTGCAGGCGACCGTGCGCTCCAAGGTGCCGGCGGAGGTCGCACGGGTGCATGTGCAGGAAGGGCAATCGGTCGGCGCAGGATCGCCGCTGGTGTCGCTCGACACCGCGGACCTCAAGGCGCGCCACGATGCGCAGATGGCCGCGGTCGCCGAGGCGCGCGCGCGCCTCGACCTCGCAAGAAAAAACCAGGCGAACAACAAGGCGCTGCTGGAGAAGTCGTTCATCTCGCAGAATGCCTACGACGGCGTCGCCAACTCGGTGCAGGTCGCCGAAGCGAACCTGAAGAGCACCGAGTCCCAGGGCGCGATCACGCAGCGCGCGGTGGAAGACGGGCAGGTGCGCGCCCCCTTCGCCGGCATCGTCGCCAAGCGCTGGGTGAACCAGGGCGACAAGGTCTCGCCCGACATGCCGGTAGCGCAAGTAGTAGACCTGTCGCGCATGGAGCTCGAGGCGCAGGTGCCGGTGAGCGAGATCCCGTTCGTGAAGGTGGGCCAGGAGATCTCCTTCCGGGTCGACGGCTTCCAGGGCCGGCGCTTCGCCGGGAAGATCGAGCGGGTGAACCCCTCCGCGGAACTGGGCTCGCGCTCGATCTCGGTGTTCGCGACGCTCGCCAATGCCGACGGGGCGCTGAAGGGCGGCATGTTCGCCAACGGCACGCTCGCCACCGCCGAGGGCTCCGAGGTGGACGTGATCCCCACGGCGGCCGTGATCCAGGAGGGCGGCCAGAGCTTCGTCCACATCGTGAAGAACGGCAAGGTCGAGCGCCGCTCCGTGGTGCTGGGGGTGCGCAACGCAGAGCGCGGAGTGGTCACCGTCAAGGAAGGCCTCGAGCGCGGCGTGCAGGTGATCACCGTCAAGGCCGAGGGCCTCAAGCCCGGCGCCAGGGCGATCGTGAAACGGGGTCAGGTTACGTAATCCTTCGAAGCTGCCGACAAACCGCACGAAAGTAACCTGACCCCAGGGGGCAACGCCATGTGGTTCACGCGCGTCTCGATCAACAATCCCGTCTTCGCGACCATGGTGATGGCCGCGATCATGATCCTCGGCATCTTCTCGTACCAGCGCCTGTCGATCGAGCAGATGCCGGACATCAGCATTCCGGTCGCGGTGGTGCGAACGCCCTACCCGGGCGCCTCGGCCGAAGCGGTCGAGCAGGAGGTCACGCGCCGCGTCGAGGAAGCGGTGAACACGGTGAGCGGGATCAGGACCATCCGCTCGGGCTCCGCGCAGGGCTTCTCGTGGGTGGTGGCCGAGTTCGAGCTGAACATCGACATCAAGACCGCGATCCAGGACGTGCGCGACAAGGTGGCCGAGGCGCGCCGCCAGTTCAACCGTGACGTCGGCGAGCCCACCGTCTCGCGCGCCGACAACGACAACGACCAGCCGGTGCTCTACCTCTCGATGCGCTCGGACGCGAGGAGCCTGCGCGAAGTCTCGGATCTCGCCGAGCTGCTGGTGGTGAAGCGCCTGCAGGGCGCCCAGGGCGTGGGCAACATCGAGGTGAACGGCTCGGTGCAGCGCGAGCTGGCGATCCGGTTGAAGCCCGAGATGATGGCGGCCTACGGCGTCGGCATCGACCAGATCATCCAGGCGATCCGCGTCGAGAACATGGACGCGCCCGCGGGGACGCTGGTCTCCGACAAGAGCGAGCGCGTGGTGCGGGTGCAGGGCAAGCTGAAGAACACCGCCGACTTCGAACGCATCATCGTCGCGCGACGCGGCGCGGGCACCGCCACCTCGGCTGTCACCCTGGGCCAGCTCGCCGAGGTGCGCGATACCCAGCGCGAGGAGACCTCGCTCGCCACCGTGAACGGCAAGCGCGGCGTCTCGATCCAGATCCGCAAGACGCGTGGCGCCAACACCATCGAGATGGCGAAGGCGGTTAGGAAGAACATCGACGACCTCAGGAAGACGCTGCCCACGGACGTGACGCTGGAGGTGAGCTTCGACCAGTCGGAGTTCATCAAGGACTCGGTCGACAACGTGAAGCACACGATCATCGAGGGAGCCCTCCTCACCATCCTGATCGTGTTCCTGTTCCTGCATTCGTGGCGCTCGACGGTGATCACCGGTCTCACGCTGCCGATCTCGGTGTTCGCGACCTTCATCGCGATGTATGCCTTCGGCTTCACCATCAACTTCATCACGCTCCTCGCGCTCTCGTTGTCCATCGGAGTGCTGATCGACGACGCCATCGTGGTGCGCGAGAACATCGTGCGGCACCTGAAGATGGGCAAGACCCACCGCCAGGCGGCGCTCCAGGCTACCGAGGAGATCGGCCTTGCGGTGATGGCGACCACCTTCACCATCGTCGCGGTGTTCGTGCCGGTCGCGTTCATGGGCGGCATCATCGGGAAGTTCTTCTATCAGTTCGGCATCACCGTGGTGGTCGCGGTGCTGGTGTCGCTGTTCGTGTCGTTCACGCTCGACCCGATGCTCTCCTCGGTATGGAAGGACCCGCCCTCGGCATGGATGCGCCGCCGGCCGCTCTCCACCATCCTCGACGGGCAGCAGCGGATGATGGACTGGCTGCACCTCAGGTACGACGCGATCCTGCGCTGGGCCTTCAGCCCCGCGCACCGCAAGCTCTGGATCCCGACGTATTCGTTCGCCGAGCGCCGCGTGCGCCGCGCCACCATCCGCAACCGCGGCATCGTGCTGTGGATAGCCTTCTGCACGCTGCTCGCCGCCTTCGGCCTGCTGGCCGCGGGCGCGGTGAAGACCGAGTTCGTGCCGCGCGTGGACGAGGGCTGGTCGAGCCTGCGCATCCAGACGCCGGTGGGCTCCTCGTTGCCGTACACCACCTCCAAGGCCGAACAGGTGGAGGCGGTGCTGCGCGAGTTCCCCGATATCGAGCGCATCTCCAAGAGCATCTGGAAGAACTCGGCGTGGTTCGAGATCAAGCTGAAGCCCCGCGACCAGAGGAAGCGCTCGCAGAAGGAGATCGACGACGCGATGCGCGACCGTCTGAAGGGCGTCGCGGGCCTGGAGGTGAACATCGGCTGGAACCGCCCGATCCGCATCTTCGTGCAGGGCCCGGACGTGAAGGAGCTCGACCGGATCTCGCAGGAGGTGATCGCGAAGATCAAGGCGCTGAAGGGCACCGTGGACGTGGAGAGCAGCTTCAAGCCCACCAGCCCGGCGCTGGACGTGGTGGTGAACCGCGAGCTCGCGAGTGACATGGGAGTCTCGATGGCGCAGATCGCCGCCACCACGCGCGCGCTCATCGGCGGCGAGCAGGTCGGCCGGTGGGAAGGGCCCGACGGCGAGAACCACCAGATCCTGGTGCGCCTGCCGCGCGACGAGCGCACCGGCATCGCCGACCTCGACAAGATCCATGTCGCCAGCTATTCGTTCAACGCCGATGCGACGCCGCGCATGGTGCCGCTGCGGCAGCTCGCGGAGTTCAAGCCGTCGCTCTCGGAGCGCCAGATCGAGCGGCGCAACCTGCAGCGCCAGATCCAGATCTGGGGCGGCCTATCCAAGGGCGCGACCCTCGGCGAGGTCGGCAAGGAAGTCGACAGGATCATCAAGTCCACGCAGCTTCCCTCCGGCTACAGCTTCCACCAGGGCGGCGACCAGGAAATGATGGCCGAGTCCGGCAAGTACGCGCTGATCGCCCTCGGCATCGCGGTGATCTTCATCTACCTGGTGCTCGCCTCGCAGTTCGGCAGCTACCTGCAGCCGCTCGCGATCATGGCCTCGCTGCCGCTCTCGCTCATCGGCGTCTTCCTCGCGCTGATGGCCTTCGGCACCACGCTCAACATCTTCTCGGTGATCGGCTTCATCATGCTGATGGGCCTGGTGACCAAGAACGCGATCCTGCTTGTCGATTTCGTCAACCACGAACGCAGAAACGGAGCGCCGCGTCACGCCGCCGTCCTCGCCGCCGGGCGCATCCGCCTCCGCCCGATCCTGATGACGACGCTCGCCATGATCTTCGGGATGCTCCCCCTCGCCCTCGGGCTGGGCGAAGGGGGCGAACAACGCTCGCCAATGGGGCAGGCCGTCATCGGGGGCGTCATCACCTCGAGCCTGCTCACCCTGGTTGTCGTGCCGGTCATCTACACCTATCTGGACGACCTCGCCGAATGGGCGAAGCGGCGCTTTGGTAGACTACGCGTCCTTCATTCGCAATGACCGGCCGAACCATGGCTTCCATGAACTTCGAACAGGCCCGCTTCAACATGG
>JBKJTM010000372.1:0-13115 GCA_046590805.1 Usitatibacter sp. | reverse complement strand
CCCCCAGCACTTCACCCCGCCCGCCGTCGTGAGTGCGCAAGTGTGAGAGTCGCCCGCCGTGATCGCCGCGATCCCGCTCGCGAGTCCCGTCACGTCCCCTGGGGCCAGGCGCGGCGTGGTCGAGTTGTCTCCGAGCTGGCCGTAGATGTTGGACCCCCAGCACTTCACCCCGCCCGCCGTCGTGAGCGCACAGGTGTGACGGTCGCCCGTCGTGATCGCCGCGACTCCGCTCGCGAGTCCGGTCACGTCCACCGGGATCAGGCGCTGCGCGCTCGAGTTGTCTCCGAGCTGGCCGTAGGCGTTATACCCCCAGCACTTCACCCCGCCCGCCGTCGTCAGTGCGCAGGCGTGAGAGCCGCCCGCCGTGATCGCCGCGACCCCGCTCGCGAGTCCCGTCACGTCCACCGGGGTCAGGCGCTGCGTGGTCGAGCTGTCGCCGAGCTGGCCGGCGCCGTTGCCCCCCCAGCACTTCACCCCGCCCGCCGTCGTGAGAGCGCAGGTCTGAGCGGCTCCCGCCGTGATCGCCGCGACCCCGCTCGCGAGTCCCGCCACGTCCACCGGGCTCAGGCGCTGCGTAGTTGAGTTGTCTCCGAGCTGGCCGGAGCCGTTAGCCCCCCAGCACTTCACCCCGCCTGTCGTCGTAAGGGCGCAGGTGTGACCGTTGCCCGCCGTGATCGCAGCGACCCCGCTCGCGAGTCCCGTTACGTCCACCGGAGTCAGGCGCTGCGTAGTCGAGTTGTCTCCGAGCTGGCCGGAGCCGTTAGCCCCCCAGCATTTCACCCCGCCCGCCGTCGTGAGTGCGCAGGTGTGAGAGAAGCCCGCCGTGATCGCCGCGACCCCGCTCGCGAGTCCACTCACATCCACCGGGGTCAGGCGGTACGTAATCGAGTTGTCTCCGAGCTGGCCGGAGAAGTTGGACCCCCAGCACTTCACCCCGCCCGCCGTCGTGAGCGCACAGGTGTGTGCCCCGCCCGCCGCGACCTTGGCGATGCCATTCAGCGGGACCTGCGCATTCCCCGTCAGCGGTACGCTGGCAAAGAGAATTGCAAGGAGGCTTACCACCAGCGGCCAGCGCATCGGCTTGCCGATCGCCTCCGTAATCATGTCCCGAATTTCGCTCATGCACGCGATCCTGGTCCATGTCATCTCGCCTTGCCATGGCGCATTCGTAAGCACAGCAAGTCCCTGACGAATCGTAGGCACCTGGGTTCCTTGGCCCGGAATCTCTTCAGTTCTAATGGTTCGCTTCCTCTGTGCCAACACACTCAGTCGCGTTGCCTTCTTTCCGCAGTTTACGCGACCACCCGACCCCACGACCGCGCCGAATGCAACGCCGAATGCAACGCCGAATGCAACAGAGTGTGGGCCGTTTGGTCGCGACGATAGCGCCAAGAGGAATGGAACTCGCGCGACTCGTTTCGTTCTGGTTTCGAGCTTTCTAACTAGGCGGGCTTGAGCTCGCGCTTCAGCCAGGCGACGAACTGCTTCACCTCCGGCCGGTCCTGCGCATCCTTCGCAAGCACCGCGTGGAACGCGCGTCCCACGTTCTGCGCCTGGCCGAATAGCGCCACCAGCTTCTTCTGGCGGATGTACTGGTCGGCGAGCGTCATCCGCCCGAGCGCCACCCCCTGGCCGTGCAGCGCCGCCTGGAACACCTGGTCGTACTGGTCGAAGGTGAGCGTGCCCGCGGGCGCGAGCGCCTCGATGCCGCGCGCCTCCAGCCACGCCGCCCACGAGAGCCACGGCCAGCGCCCGGTGGGATCGTGCAGGTTGAGCAGCACGTGGCGGCGGAGGTCATCGGGCCTCAGCAACGGTTTCCTGGCGGCGCGCGATTCCTTCGCGTACTCCGGGCTGCAGACCGGCGCCAGGTTCTCGCCCACCAGGTGCACGGCGCCCGCGGGAACGTGGTCGAGCGTGAGGTCGCGGATCGCGAGGTCGACGCCGTCGCGCTCGAGGTCGACCATCAGGTGGGTCGCGGTGATGCGCACGTCGGTCGTGGGGTGCGCCTTGCGGAACCTCGCCAGCCGCGGGACGAGCCACGTCGAGGCGAAGGACACGGTGGTGGTGACGGTGAGCACGTGTCCGGTGCGCGCTTCGCGAAGGCGGCGCGTCGCCTCGCGCAATTCACCCAGGGAGGCGGCGACGGTGCGGTAGTAGGCGTGGCCGGCGTCGGTGAGGGCGAGGGCCTTGTGGCGCCGCTCGAAGAGATCGACGCCCAGGTAGGCCTCGAGCGCCTGGATCTGGCGGCTCACCGCGGACTGGGTGAGGAAGAGCTCGGCCGCGGCGCGCGTGAAGCTCAGGTGGCGGGCGGCCGACTCGAAGCCGCGCAGCAGGTCCAGCGGCGGCAGCGTTCGCGGGCTATTAGCCATTCCTGCGGCTCATGCAAGGGATGCGCCGATTTCGTTTGTCCATGCTTCCGGGGATGAGCAGAATGCGGCCTGGGATCGTGCATATTGCATGCATCCTATGCATACAGCAAGGGAGAAGCGATGCACCTGCACCTGAACGCGCCCGTCCTGGCCCTCGAGACCGGCGAGGTGGTGACGCTCGACAACGCAGCCGGCACGCGCATCGAGGCGCGCTCCGGGATCGTCTGGGTCACCGAGGAAGGCGATCGCGACGACCACATCGTGGCCCCGGGGCAGACGCTCGTCGTCACCCGCGGCGGCCGCACCCTGGTGCAGGCGCTGCAACCCGCCTGGATCGCACTGCAATGACCGCCCTGGAGGCCGCAATGCCGCAAAGATCATCCTGGTACGCCGAAGGACTCCGCTGGATCGGCTCGGTCTTCTCCGACGCCGCCGACTACCTCGAGCGTCCGTCGCTCGACGCCGCCTCGCTCGACCCGATGCCGCGCCACACCTCGTTCGACGAGATCGTGGGCGACATGCGCAACCGCGCCAACTCCGGCTTCGCCGCCGGCCAGCGGCCGTATTACTGAAAAATCGACTCCGACACCAATTATTTAATTCGACTCCGACACCAATTTTTCCAGCAGCATCGCGTCGCCGTAGCTGAAGAAGCGGTAACGGTGGGCGACGGCGTGGCGGTAGGCGCGGCGGATGTTGTCGCTGCCGGCGAAGGCGCTCACCAGCATGAGGAGCGTAGAGCGCGGCAGGTGGAAGTTGGTGACCAGCCGGTCCACCACACGGAATCGGTAGCCCGGAACGATGAAGAGGCGCGTTTCGCCCGATCCCGGCCGCAGGGTCCCGTCCGCCGCCGCGGATTCCAGCGCCCGCAACGCAGTGGTCCCCACGGCGATCACGCGACCCCCAGCAGCCCTTGCCTTCTCCACCGCCTCCACCGTGGCCTCGGGGATGCTGTACCACTCGGAGTGCATCACGTGCGCAGCGACATCCTCGACGCGCAGCGGCTGGAATGTCCCCGCGCCCACGTGCAGGGTGACCGATGCTCGCGCCACGCCCTTCGCGGCCAACGTGGCGAGCATCGCCTCGTCGAAGTGGAGCCCCGCGGTGGGCGCCGCGACCGCACCCGGCTCGCGCGCGTACACCGTCTGGTAGCGCGCCTCGTCCTGCGCACCAGCGGCATGCTCGATGTAGGGCGGCAGTGGCACCTCTCCGTGGGCGGCGAGCACATCGAGCACGGCGTCGGCGAAGCCGAGCTCGAAGAATTCCTGGTGGCGGCCGAGCACCTCGGCACGCACGCCGCCACCGAACTCCAGGAAACGCCCGGTTTTCGGCGTCTTGCTCGCGCGCACCATCGCAAGGGCGCGATGCGCATCGAGCACGCGCTCTACCAGCACCTCGACCTCGCCGCCGGAATCCTTGCGCCCGCGCAGCCGCGCCTTGATCACGCGCGTGTCGTTCACCACCAGGAGGTCGCCCTCGCGCAGCAGCGAAACGAGGTCAGGAAAGCGCAGGTCTGCGATCGCGGCCGTGGTGCCGTCCAGGTGCAGGAGCCGGCTCGAACCGCGAGTCTCGGGCGGGTGTTGCGCGATCAGCTCGGGCGGAAGTTCGTAGTCGAAGTCTGAGGCGCGCACCAACCCATTATAATTTCGTGCTCGTCCCCTGCCGGGATGGCGGAATTGGTAGACGCACGGGACTCAAAATCCCGCGGTGGCAACACCATGGGGGTTCGATTCCCCCTCCCGGCACCACCCCTCGCGAAGCGAGGCGCCCGCTCAATACTTCCGTGAAGAAGAGAGGCAGACTCTTACCGATGCGACGCCCCTGCCCGTAAACTGCCGGTTGATGCAAAGGCCCCGGGGAGCAAGCGATGCGTAAAGTCCTGTTCATCTTCAGCGTGCTGAGCGACGGCGACGTCGAGTGGCTCGCGAAATCCGGCGAGCGCATGCACCTCGATCCCGGCACCACGCTGATCCCACTCGGCGCTCGCATCGACAGCCTCTACTTCGTGCTCGACGGGCGGCTCGCCGTGAAGACGCGTGCGGGCGAGACCATCTCGGTGCTCGAGTCGGGTGAGATCATCGGCGAGATGTCGCTGGTGGACCCCGCGCCTACGGTGGTCACGGTAGAGGTGGTCGCGCAGACGACGCTGCTGCGCCTCGACAACTCCATGGTGCGGCAGAAGCTCGCGGCGGATACCGCGTTCGCGGCGCGCTTCTATCGCGCGCTCTGCGTCTTCCTCGCCGACCGCATGCGCAACGCGACGCAGCGCATCGGCCACGGCGCGCCGGATGACGCCCACTCCAAGGACGAGCTGAACGAGGACCTGCTCGACAACGTGCACCTCGCGGGCGCGCGCTTCGAGCGCATGCTGAAGCGCCTGGCGGGCTAGTGGCCGACGAGAAGATCTTCCGCAAGGCCGCGCTCGAGCGCCTTGCCTCCCCCGACCGGCTGGACGAGCGCCTGGCGCTCCCGCTCTACCCGCGCGCGCTACTGATCGCGCTCGCCCTCGTGCTCGCGCTGGTCGCGGGCTTCGCCGCATGGCTGCTGTCGGCGCGGTAGCGAGCCCGGAAGCACCCGCGATCCGGGCACCGCTCCCGGAGACGCCGCTCCACCGCACGCCGACCATCCTGCAGATCGAGGCGGTGGAGTGCGGCGCCGCCGCGCTCGCGATGATCCTCGCTTATCACGGCCGCCACGTGCCGCTGGAGCAGATGCGCGTCGATTGCGGCGTGAGCCGCGACGGCAGCAAGGCGGGCGGCATCCTGCGCGCGGCGCGCTCCCACGGGCTCACCGCGCGCGGCTTCCGCAAGGAGCCGAACGAGCTGGCGCAGATGCCGCTGCCGGCGATCCTGTTCGTGAACTTCAATCACTTCGTGGTGCTCGAGGGCCTCCACGATGGGCGCGCGTACCTGAACGACCCGGCGCGCGGGCGGCGCAGCATCGATGCCGATGCGCTCGACCAGGCCTTCACCGGCGTGGTGCTCACGTTCGAGAAGGGCGCGGAGTTCCAGCCGGGGGGCACGCCGCCCTCGGTGTGGCGTTCGCTCGCGCAGTACCTCGACGGATTCCACGGCGCGATCGCCGCGGCCTTCGCGATCGGACTCGCCCTCGTGATGCCGGGGCTGGTGTTGCCGTGGCTCCTCGGCCGCTTCGTCGACCAGGTGCTGGTCGCGCACATGGAAGGCGTGGCGGCCCCGCTCCTCACCGGTCTCGCGGTGGCCGCGGCCGCGCGATCGCTGTTCGTCGCGATCCAGGCGCGCCTGCTGATGGACACGTTCGGGCGCGCCGCGCGCGCTGCGGCGCGAAGGTTCTTCGCGCGCTCGCTCGCGCTGCCGATGACGTTCTACTCGCAGCGTTCCGCCGGCGAGATCGCCGCCCGCGTGGATCTCAACGAACGCGTGGCGGAGACGATCTCGAGCGACCTCGCGCGCCTGGCGCTGGACCTGCTCACCGCGAGCTTCTTCCTGGTGCTGATGGTGCGCCTCGACGCGCTGCTCGCTCTCATCGTGGCGATGTGCGTGGCGATCGAGCTCTTTGCCTGGCGCGCGCTCGCGTGGCGCACGGCGGAAGTGTCGCAGGAGCTCTCGGTGCAGGGCGGCAAGCTCGCGGGGATGGCGACCGGCGCGCTCGCCAACATCGAGAGCATCAAGGCGGGCGGGCAGGAGACGGCCCTCTTCCGCAAATGGCTCGGCCTGCAGGTGCAGTTCATGAACGCTTCCGTGCGCGCGCAGCGCTACATGCTGACGATCGGGCAGGCGCCGGCGTTGCTCGGGCTGGTCGCGCACCTCGCGGTGCTCGGCCTCGGCTGCGTCTTCATCATGCGTGGCGCCTTCAGCGTCGGCGACCTCGTTGCCTTCCAGGTGCTGCTCGCCGGATTCACCGCGCCGGTGCATGCGCTCTTCGCCGCCACGCAGAAGCTGCAGACGCTGAGCGGCGATCTCGCGCGCCTCGACGACGTGCTGCACCACGAGACCGAGGCCGGGGTGCGCGTCGATGCGCAGCCGCCGCTGCCCGGACCGCGGCTCGCGGGCGGGCTCGAGTTCCGCGGCGTCACCTTCGGCTACAACAAGGGCGAGGCACCGCTGGTTCGGGACTTCTCGCTCACGCTCAAGCCGGGCGGACGTGTCGCACTGGTGGGCGCGTCGGGCTCCGGGAAGTCGACCCTCGCGCGGATCGCCGCCGGGCTTTATCGGCCGTGGGAAGGCGAGATTCGGGTCGATGGCCAGCCGCGGGAAGCCTACGAACGCGAGCGCCTCGCCGAGTCGATCGCGTATGTCGACCAGGATGTGTCGCTGTTCGAAGGCAGCGTGCGCGACAACCTCACGTTGTGGGGGACTGCGAGCGAGGATGCGGTGCGCGCGGCGCTTCGTGACGCGGCGGTGGAGGAAGAGATCGCCGGGCGCGAGGGCGGGCTCGATGCGCCGCTGCAGGAAGGCGCGCGCAATCTCAGCGGCGGGCAACGGCAACGGCTCGAGATCGCCCGCGCGCTGGTGCGCAATCCCTCGCTCCTGATCCTCGACGAGGCCACCAGCGCCCTGGACCCGGTTTCCGAAGCCCAGATCGAGGCCAACCTCCGCCGCCGCAAGGTCACCTGCCTGGTGGTCGCGCATCGCCTCTCCACCGTCCGCGACGCCGACGAGATCGTGGTCCTCGACGGCGGCCGGGTGGTCGAGCGCGGCAGCCACGCGGAGCTCGTCGCCATCGAAGGCGGCCGCTACGCCGCCCTGGTCGCTTCCGAGTCCGGAGCCCCCGCGTGAGCGACCCCGGCCTCGCCTTCGCGACTACCACCCTCCCGGCGGCCTTCCGCCTGCTGGGAAATGGTGTCGGAGTCGAATTTCGGAAATCGACTCCGACACCAATTTCCGGCGAAGCCACGGAGGTGGTGGAGGAGCTCGCGCTCGCGCGCGGGATGCGCTCGCGCAGGGTGCTGCTGGGCGGGGGTTGGTGGAAGCAGGCGGCGGCCGGGCCGATGATCGCGAGAGTGGCCGACCGGAGGCGGGTCGCGCGCGGGGAAGAGCCCCCGGCGAGCCCCTCGCTCGCGGAGGGCACGGGGTGGGTGGCGCTGGTGCCGTATCGCAAGGGCGGCTACCGGATGCGCACCCTGGGAGCCGACGGCAAGACGACCTGCGAATGGCCGGTCACCGCGGAGGTGGCGACGCGTCTCGCCCCGTTCGCCTTCACGTTCTACCACCGCTTCGCGCAGCGTCCGCTGGTGGCGCGCGACATCCTGCGGTTCGCCGTCACCGCCGGCGGCAACGACATTGTCCTGCTGGTGCTCGCCGCGATGACGGCCGCGCTTATCGGGCTGCTCACGCCGGTCGCCACCGGTTGGCTCATCGACAAGGCGATCCCCGCCGGCGCCATCGGCAACGTGGCCGCGCGCATCGCCGGGCTCGCGCTCGCCGGCATCGGCGTGGTCGGGCTCGAGGTGGTCCGCTCGATGGCGGTGCTGCGCTTCGAGGCACGCATCGGCGTGGCGATGCAGGCGGCGCTCGTGGACCGGGTGATCTCCGCGCCGGCGCGCTTCTTCCGTGAGTTCGCGAGCGGCGACCTGGCGCTGCGCATGGCATCCGTGAACGCGGTGCAGCGCACCATCACCGGCGCCACGATCTCGACCTTCATCACCTCGCTCTTCCTCGTCGCCAACCTGGGCCTGATGCTCTCGTACAGCGTGCCGCTCACCCTCGCGGCGAGCGCCATCGTGCTGCTGGTGGTGGCGGTGTCGGTCACGCTCGGCCTCATGCGGCTGAAGATCGGCCCGCGCATCGAGGCGCTCGACGGCCGCCTCGGCGCGATGACCTTCGAGATCTTCGCCGGCATCGCCAAGCTGCGCGCCGCGGCCGCCGAGCCGCGCATGTTCGCTCAGTGGTACGCGCGCTACGACGAGTTCCGCGACGTGAACCGGGAGAGCGCAAAGCTCTCCAACCATGAGACGGTCGCGCTATCGCTGCTGCAGCCCGCGGCGACCATCCTGGTGCTGGCGCTCGCCTGGCAGCTGCCGACGGCAAGCGGGAGCGGCATGTCCACCGGCAGCTTCGTCGCCTTCCACGCGGCGCTCTTCGGACTCCTCGGTGGCGTGAGCGCGCTGATCTCGACCGCCCTCGACGTCGTGAACCTGAAGCCGCTGTGGGACCGCGCCCGCCCGATCCTCGAGACGCCGCCGGAAGACGCCGGCGGCCGAGGCGAGCGCCACGATCCCCTCGGGGGCATCACCCTCGAGAACGTGAGCTTCGCCTATTCCGATGGGCCCGAAGTGCTCTCCGGCATCGACGTCAACATCAAGCCGGGGGAACTCGTCGCCATCGTCGGCGCGAGCGGCTCGGGGAAGTCCACACTGCTGCGGCTGTTGCTGGGATTCGAGACGCCCCGCATGGGCACGGTGCGCTACGACGGGAAAGATCTCGCGACGCTCGAGCTGCGCCACCTGCGCTCGCGCCTCGGCACGGTGCTGCAGGGCGGGCGCCTGTGGTCGGGGGACTTGCTCACCAACATCCTCGGTGCCTCTAGCCTCGGCGTGGATGCGGCGTGGGAAGCGGCGCGGCGCGCGGGGCTCGCGGCCGACATCGAGGCGATGCCGATGGGGCTTTACACGCTGGCGGGCGAAGGCTTGAGCACGCTATCCGGCGGCCAGCGCCAGCGGGTGATGCTCGCGCGCGCGTTGATCGGCAATCCGCGCATCCTGCTCCTCGACGAAGCAACCAGCGCCCTCGACAACGTGTCGCAGGCGGCGGTGCTGCGGGAGCTCTCCGGCCTGGATGCGACCCGCATCGTGATCGCGCACCGGCTGAACACCGTGCGCGATGCCGACCGCATCCTGGTCCTCGAGCGCGGGCGAATCGTGCAGCAGGGCACGTTCGCCGAACTCGCCCAGCAGCGCGGAGCGTTCTCCGCGATGCTGGCGCGGCAGGTTGCCTAGTTCTTCTTGGCGGTGACGCCCGCGACCTTGGTGCCGGCGAGATCGGGCTTGTCGCGCGAGGCGGTCACCACGATCGTCTCCATCTTGACGACCTGCGGATCGGCCGGCAGGCGCTTCGCCTCGACCACGATCGTGCCCATCTTCTTTACTTCCTGGCCACCGGCGACGGCGTCCAGTTGGGCTTCGGACAGCTCACCCGCGGCGGCGGCGACGTTGGTGGCGGCGGCATTCTTCTCTTTGACGGTCATTTTCGGCTCCGACTGGTTGGAAAACTGAAGCCATCATAGCGCGGGTCAACGGGACGATCTGTCGAATTTTCGGCAAGATGGAGGCCAACTAAGCACGCGCGGCGGCACCGGCCATCCCGGGTTTAACTTTTAAAAACAATGGCTTTTGATCCGAAACCGTACTTGAAGGAGCTTGCCCGCGGGCCCGGCGGCACGCGCGACCTGACGCGGGAGCAGGCCGCGACGCTATTCGGGGCGGTGCTGCGGGGAGAGTTGGCCGACGTCGCTCTCGGCGCGCTCCTCGTCGCATTCCGCGTGAAGGGCGAGACCGCCGACGAGCTGCAGGGAATGATGCAAGCGCTGGCCGCCCACGTGGCGCCGCTCAGGCTTCCGAACCGTCGAGCGATGCCGGTGGTGCTGCCGACGTACAACGGATCGCGCAAGCTGCCGAACCTGGTGCCGTTGCTGGCGCTGTTGCTCGCGCGCGAGGGGGTGCCGGTGTTGCTGCACGGCGCGGCACAGGAGGCGCAGCGCGTGGGCACGTTCGAGATCCTGCAAGCCCTCGGGCATGCGCCGGTCGGGAGCCTCGACGAAGCCGAAACGCGCCTCGACCAACAGCTGGTGGCGCCGGTGCCGATCGAAGTGCTCGCCCCCGACCTCGCGCGCGTGCTCGATGTGCGCCTGCAGGTGGGCGTGCGCAACACCGCGCACACGCTCGCCAAGCTGCTCCTGCCCCAGGGCGTCGCTTCCACCGCGGCCTGCAGGCTGATCTCGGTGACCCATCCCGACTTCCAGAAGCTCATGCGCACCATGTTCGCGGGCTCCCCGGCGAACCTCTTCCTGATGCGCGGCGTCGAGGGCGAAGCGATCGTGCGCCTGCACGCGCCGCAGCCGATCGAGCACATCGGGCTCGACGGCAAGATCGTGACGCACCTGATGGGCGATGGCGAAGCAGAGCCCGCGCTGCCGGCGCGCGAGGCGGCGGCCACCGCCGCATGGACGAAACAGGTACTCGACGGCGCGGTGCGCGCGCCCGCGGCGCTCACGCGGCAAGTGGCGCTGATCGCCGAGCACTGCAACTCCGCCGGCGCCGCCGCGCGCCCCACCCTCAAGCTGGTCAAGTAAACCGGAGACAGACCCCGTTTTGAGCTCCGCGGGGCTCTGTGCGATGTCGTACAGACGCGCCCGGCCGGCGGGCGTGAAATGCCCCTGATGGAACGGCGTTCCGGCCGCTTGCCGGCACAGGTCATCAGGAGAAAGCCATGAGCATCAACAAGGACCAGGTCAAGGGGCGTGTCAAGGAAGCCGAAGGCAAGATCAAGGAAGCCGCCGGCAAGCTCGTGGGCAACGAGAAGCTGGAAGCCAAGGGCAAGGTGCAGAACCTTCTCGGCAAGGCCCAGGCGAAGTTCGGCGACATGAAGCAGGACGTCAAGGACGCGGCGAAGAAGGGTTCCTAGGACAGGTCATGATTCGCCGAGTGGGGGTGCTTGCGTTCCTTCTCGGCGCCGGTAGCGCCTTTGCGCAGGCGGCCCCGCCGCCGGTGCAAAGCGTGGCGAAGGTCGATCTCGCCCGCTATGCCGGGAAGTGGTACGAAATCGCCGCCTTCCCGATGTTTTTCCAGCGCCGGTGCATCGGCGATACCACGGCGGAATATGCGCGCAGGTCCGATGGCGACATCTCGGTCGTCAACCGGTGCCGCACCGAGGACGGGTTCGACGAGGCCACCGCGAGGGCCTGGGCGGTGGATGACGGCGCCAACTCGCGGCTAAAGGTGTCGTTCTTCTGGCCGTTCCGGGCCGACTACTGGATCGTGGGACTGGACGAGGATTACCGGTGGGCGGTCGTGGGCAACCCGGACCGCAAGTACCTGTGGGTGTTGTCGCGCACGCCGCAACTCGCCGGCGAGCAACTCGACCGGGCCCTGCGCGCAGCCAGGGCGCAGGGGTTCGACCTCGCCAGGCTGCGATTCACCTCCCACGGGCAGTCCGGGACCTCGCCGTAGCGCCGGGCCACACCCGGGCCCTATTCGTGCCGCAAGGCCTCGATCGGTTCGAGCTTCGCCGTGGCGACGAGCGCAGACGAGCCGTCTTGCGGGATCCGGGCCTCCACGACGCGCTGTGCGATATCGACGACGCTGAGCTCGTTGGAAAGCGCGTTCATCACGTAGACTTTGCCGCCCGCGGAATCGACGAGGATGCCTGTCGGGCCGTGAATCACGGCCACGGTGGCCGACACAGAGTTGCTCGCGGTCTCGATCACCGACAGGGAGTTGCCTGCCTGGTTGGCCACGTAGAGGCGCGCGTCAGGCCGGTCGAGCGCGAGCGCGACCGGCGAGGCGCCGACGGGGATGGTGGCGACGACGCTTCGCAACGTCGTGTCGATGGCCGAGACCGTGTGGCTGTCCGCGTTGGCGACATAGAGCATCGTTCCGGCGGCGTTCAGCGCGGCGCCCATCGGACGCTTGCCTGCCGCGATTTCCTTCGATGCGCTGCCGGTTGCGATGTCGATGACGGAGACGCTGCCGCCCGTCTGGTTGGCGATGTATGCGTGGGCGCCCGCGCGGTCGATGGCGATCCACGTCGGTCCCCGCCCCACCGCCACAGTCGCGGTGACGCGATTGGAGGCGGTATCGATGATGGAGACCGAATCGTCGCCCGCGTTGGCGACATAGACATGGGCGCCGGAAGGTGTCACCGCGACGCCGAACGGGCGTGCACCGACGGGGACCGTCGCGACCACGCGCTGGGTGGCCACGTCGATGACCGAAACGCTGCCGCTGCCGGAGTTGGCCGCGTAGGCCCGGGTCCGCGCGGGGTTCAGCGCGATGCCGATGGGGCGGCTGCCCACGGCGATGGTGCGCACCACCCTCGAGCGGGCGATGCTCACCACCGAGACGGTGTCGAGGTCGCGATTGGTGTTGTAGACGGTGTCGGCGGAAGCCGCAAGGGCGACCGCCTCCTCGCCGGAGGGAGCGACGGAGGCGCAGGCCGCGAGCAGCAACGGGGCGCCGATGGAGAAAAGGCGGGCCAGGGCCCGGATAAGCGACGGGATATGCATCCCTGAACATATAGCGCGTGCGGGCGCTCCGGTCTGTACGATGGGCCGCTTAGGCGCCCGGCGTACGCAGTCCGTGAGGGCGGGCACAGCGCCCACCCTCCCGGCCGGTCAGGACCTGCCGTAGCGCGCCTTGGCGTCTTTGATGCAGGCGCCCTTGGCATCGCCGGCCAGCGCGTCGCACTTCTCCTTGGCGACGGCGTAGTCGGCGTCACGCTTGTCGGTCGCGGCATCCTTGCGCGCCTCGGCGACCTGCTTGTTGGCTTTCACGTCCGCCTTGGCGGCCGTGTAGTTGGCCTCGGCTTCCTTCACGCAGACGTCCTTCGGATTGCCGGCCTGGTCGTCGCACTTTTCCTTGGCGACCGAGTAGATCGCCTTCGCCTTCGCGAGGCGCACGGCGCTGTGGTGGGCGGCGGTGGGCTTGTAGCGGGCCTCGATCTCGGCAAGCGCCACGCGCTCCCTGCCCTTGGCTTCGGCCACGCAGACGTCCTTGGTGTTGCCGCCCATCGGATCGCAACCGGCCTTGGCGGCCTTGTAGTCGCGTGCGAC
>JBKJTM010000169.1:0-4002 GCA_046590805.1 Usitatibacter sp. | reverse complement strand
CGTGCTCGACCTCGCCGCGGCCAAGGCCGGCTGGGGCACGCCGCTGCCGGCGGGCCGCGCGCGGGGCGTCGCGATGGTCGAATCCTTCGGCAGCGCCTGCGCCCAGGTGGCGGAAGTCTCCCTGGAGGATGGCACCCCCAAGGTGCATCGGGTGGTGGTGGCGTTCGATTGCGGGCTGGTGGTGAACCCGCTGACCGTAGAGGCGCAGCTGCAAAGCGCGGTCGCCTTCGGCCTTTCGGCGGCGCTCTTCGGCGAGGTGACCCTCAAGGACGGGCGCGTGCAGCAGTCCAATTTCCATGACTACCGCGTGCTGCGCATGAACGAGATGCCGCGCGTGGAGGTGCACCTGGTTCCGGACGGAACGAAGCCCACGGGGGTCGGCGAGCCGGGCACGCCGCCGATCGCGCCGGCGGTGGCGAACGCCCTCTTTGCCCTCACCGGCAAGCGGGCGCGCAAGCTGCCGCTGTCCACCATGAAGTGGGCCTGAGCGTTATTCGGCATTGAAATTGCATGTCGATGGCTCCATTTGAGTCATCGGGCAGTCCGCGGGGGAACCGCCCGCCCCGGGGATTCGTCGCAGAGCAGGAAGGGGCAAGATCATGGGACACAGGATCATCGGCAGCCAGTGGCAGAAGACGTTCATC
This sequence comes from Usitatibacter sp., assembly GCA_046590805.1. Taxonomy (GTDB): domain Bacteria; phylum Pseudomonadota; class Gammaproteobacteria; order Burkholderiales; family Usitatibacteraceae; genus Usitatibacter. The sequence goes on along the minus strand of JBKJTM010000169.1, from coordinate 3,358 downwards.
AGGATCGTGACCAATCCGACCTTCGAGGTGCTGGCAGCCATCGGGGTGGTGCTGCTCGCCACCTGGGTGGTGGTGCAGACGGATGTCGACCTGCGCCTGCATCGCCCCGGGCTGGTCCTATTCGATCACAAGTAGCCCGCGCGGCCGCGGCCGTGTTGGCGGTGGCGTTCATCGGCGGCTGCGCGTACCTCTCCGAGAGACAGGCCGAGCTGATCTTCCGTCCCACCAAGGACGTGTGGCGCGGCTACAGCGCCGATCGCTACGCCTTCGAGGAGCACTGGATCCAGGTGGGCACGGACCACCGGCTCCACGCCTGGTGGCTGAAGGGCGACGATCCCCAAGCGCCCGTGATCCTTTATCTGCATGGCGCGCGCTGGAATCTCACCGGGAGCGTCACGCGCATCGACCGCTGGCGGCAGCTCGGCTTCGCGGTGCTCGCCGTGGATTACCGCGGTTTCGGCAAGAGCTCGGACATCGCCCCCACCGAGGAGTACGCCTACCAGGACGCGGAGGCGGCGTGGGACTACATGGAAAAGCTCGCGCCGGGCCGCAACCGCTACATCGTCGGCCATTCGCTCGGCGGGGCGATCGCCGCCGAGCTCGCGCGCCGCCGTCCCGACGCCTCCGGGCTGGTCCTCGAGGCGACGTTCACCTCGGTGCGCGACATGCTGGAGCACAGCGCTTTCAGCTGGCTGCCGGTGAGCCTCATCCTCACGCAGAATTTCGACACGCTCTCCAAGGTGACGGAGCTCAGGATGCCGGTGCTCGTCACCCACGGCACCAACGACGCGATCGTGCCCTTCGAGATGGGCGAGCGGCTGTTCAACGCGGTGAAGGGTCCCAAGCGCTTCATCAAGGTGGATGGCGGCAGCCATCACAACCTCTCCAGCGCCGCGTTCTCCGAGTATCGCGCGGCGCTTTCGGAGCTCTTCGGGCTGAAGCGCAAGTCTTAGCCACCGCGGCTTCGGCGGGGCATCGGCGTGCATCGGCGTTCCCCGGTTCAGGCAGGTAACATCCCCGAAATGCAAAGCCTCGATCTCGACGTACTGGAGCGCGCGCGCGACTGGCAGCGCGAAGGCCGTCGCGTCTGGCTGCTCACCGTCGCTCAGACCTTCGGCGCGAGCCCGCGCCCGCCCGGCTCGCTCGCCGCGATCCGCGAGGACGGCATCCTGGTGGGCTCGGTCTCGGGCGGCTGCATCGAGGACGACCTCGTCGCGCGGCGCGCGGAGTATTCCGGGCGCGCTCCGAAGTTCGCCGCCTACGGCGTGAGCGCGGAGGAGGCGAGGCGCTTCGGCCTTCCCTGCGGCGGCGAGCTCGAGGTCATCATCGAGCCTGAAGTGGGCGTGGCCGAGCTCGAATCTTTGCTCGACGCGATCGCCGGGGGGTGCGTCGTTCGCCGCCACGTGGACCTGGCGAGCGGCGACTGGTCGCTCGAGCCGGGCGACGCGGGCGCGCAATGCGAGCGCAGCGCGACACGCTTCACCAGCATCCACGGCCCGCGCTGGCGGATGCTGATCATCGGCGCCTCCGAGATCGCGAACTACCTCGCGGAGGTCGCCTCCACGGTGGATTTCCAGGTCCACGTCTGCGATCCGCGCGAGGAGTACCGCACCGCCTGGCGGGCGAGGGGGGCGAAGTGGGTGGCGGGCATGCCCGACGACGCGGTGATCGCCTTCCGTCCCGACGGCCACTCGGTGATCCTCACCGTGTCGCACGATCCCAGGCTGGACGACATGGCGCTGCTCGAGGCGCTGAAGAGCGACGCTTTCTACGTGGGCGCGGTCGGCTCCTCGCGGACCAGCGCGGAGCGCAGGAAGCGCCTCGCGGAGTTCGCCCTCACGCCGCAACAGATCGCACGGCTGCGCGGTCCCGTGGGACTCGCGATCGGCTCGCGCACGCCGCCGGAGATCGCGCTCGCGATCCTCGGCGACCTGATCGCGTCGCGCAATGGCATCGTGCTCGAGGCTGCCGCGCGCGACGTGAAACGCCTGCGCGCGTAGACTTCCTCGCCACAAGAACACTCGGAGAAAGTCCCATGAGGCCGCAGTTCCTCGCGCGCATCGCCGCCGCCATCGCCGCGTGCGCGTGCATCAACGCGGCGGCCCAGGCGCCGTACCCGAACCGGACCGTCACGCTGATCGTCCCCTACTCGCCCGGCGGCCTGCCCGACACCGTGGCGCGCTTCGAAAAGGCGGTGAGGGTCGCGAACGCCCGGGCCGACTGAGCCCCCGCCGGCGTGGCCCGCATCGGCATCCTGTTGTGCGGCGGAAGCGCGAGCCGCTTCGGCGCCGACAAGCTGCTCGCCGGAGACGTGCCGATCGCGGTGCGTGCCGCGCGCAATTTCCTGCAGGGTGTGGGCCATGTGCTGGCGGTGATGCCGCTGGGGCGGGCCGCGCTGGCGCGCGCTTTGGAAGGCGAGGGTTGCGAGATCCTCGCGAGCGATCGCACTGCGCTTGGAATCGGATCGAGCCTCGCAGCAGGGATCGAGGCGAGCCTCGGTGCCGACGGCTGGATCGTGGCGCTGGGCGACATGCCGGCGATCGAGCCAGCGACCGTCGCCGCGGTGATGCGGGCACTGGAGGCGGGCGCGACGATCGCGGCGCCGGTCGATGCAGCTGGCAGGCGCGGACACCCCGTCGGCTTCTCGGCCGCGCTGCGAGACGAGCTCCTCGCGTTGCGCGGCGACGTGGGCGCGCGCGAAGTCCTGGAGCGGCATGCGGCTTCGGTCACGAAGGTGGCGAGCGACGATCCGGGCATCTTCGTGGACGTCGATACGCCCGAGGACCTGCGCCGGCTGGAATCCCGCGAATAGCGAGGCGCGTGCGCTCAGCGCGGCACGAAGCGCCCGGTCTTCGGATCGACGAATCCGCCCGGCGTCTCGTGGAGCACGCTGCCGGTGCGCGGATCGATGGCGAAGCGGCCCGACTGCGGCGCGGCGGAGCCGGTGCGCGGATCGATGATCAGCCTCGGCGGCTCGACGACCTCGAGCGTCGCGACTCCAGCCGACGGCGGAATCGCGGGCCGCGGCGCAGGCGTGGGGCTTGCGCCGCTCGGGAAGGGATCGATCGCGGCGCGCGCGGGCTTCTCGTCGCGGCTGCGCCCCTTCGCCTGTCCGGCGGGACTCTTCAGCAGGCCCGAGAGCGCCTCGCGGGCAGCCTCGCGCTGCGCTGCCGTGACGTCCGCGCTCGACAACGTCTCCTGCAGGGCTTTCATTCGCGCCGCGACCGAATCGGGCGGCGGCCATTGCGGCGTTTCAACCGCATGCGCCGTCGCGAGGGCGCAGGCGGCGGCGGCGAGCGACAGCCGCGCGCGCACGCTATCCGGCCTTGCGCGGCGGATACTTCTCGCCCGCCTCGAT
>JBKJTM010000112.1:0-4715 GCA_046590805.1 Usitatibacter sp. | reverse complement strand
ATTGCCCCGATGCTCCTCAAGAAATCTGCGGACCGTGAGTGGGCCGCTACCGACCACCCCGGAATCGAGCGCAGCCTCTTCCGCAACAACGAAAGCGGTGGCCGTTCCTCGGTCGTTCGCCTGAAGAAGGGCTCGCGGTTCCCGCGCCATGCGCACCAGGGGACCGAGGAGGTCGTCGTGCTGGAAGGGCAGGTATCGCTGGGGGGCCTGGAGATGCGCGCGGGCGACTATCTCTTCACCGAACCCGGCGAGGAGCACGACGTGGTCGCGATAACCGACGCGGTGATCTTCGTCTCATCGCAAAAGGCGACGCCCATCGTCGAGTGATGGGCGTCGCGCTTGCGGGGTGACGCGCCGCTGGGGAAGCGGCGCGCGCTGCTCGACGTTCAGCCGCCGCTGCGGTCGCTCGCCAGGAAGATGCTGTTGACCATGGCCGCCGTCTTGGGGGCGGCCGGCATCAGCACCTTGTCGACCACGTGGATCACGCCGTTGGATTGGGTGACGTCGGCGATGGTGACGTTGGCGGTCGCACCACGCGCGTCGGTTACCGCAAGGCCGTTGCCCCGGGCAGTGATGGTGAGATTCTCGCCTTCGACCGTGCGCAGCATCGCCTTGCCGTTCCCGGCGGTGACCTGCTGGCGAAGGGCGGCGCTATCGAATGCGCCCGACACCACGTGATAGGTGAGGGTCTTGGAAAGCAGCGGCTTGTTCGCGGGCATGAGCAACGTGTCGACCGTGCCGGCGGGAAGCATCGCGAACGCATCGTTGGTGGGCGCGAACACCGTGTACGGCCCCGGTCCCTTGAGGGTCTGCACCAGGTCGGCGGCCTTCACTGCGGCGACGAGGGTGGTGTGGTCCTTCGAGTTGACCGCATTGTCGATGATGTCGCGGTTGGAGTACATGTTGGCGCCGCCGACCATGATGTCGGCAGCCGCCGACAGCGAGGCGAGCGCGAGAGCTACGCCGAGTGCGATTCGTGAGGTTTTCATCTGTTTCGTTCCTTCTGAGGTGATGCCTGCCGCCAGGATGGCGACAAATGCGAGCACATTGAGAATTACGGGCGGGTGGGGCAATTGGATGCATCCGAAGGGATGCGCCGGAAATGCGGATGCCGCCTGAAGGATGTGTTATGGGGGCTCCGCTAACATGGCGCCTCCAGCCCGGCACGCGGAGATGACGATGGCCACAGGTTCCGACGAGATTCTCGAGCAATCCGCACCCGGCTTCCGCCGCGCGCCCCGCAAGCGGCTGTTCGTCTGGGGGGCGGCGGTGGCGCTCATCGTGGTGCTCTTCGGGTTCGCCCGGACCTATTACCTGAAGGGTTTTTTCGAGGACCGCGGCCTGTCGACCCTGGTACACCTCCATGGCCTGGTGATGACGCTGTGGTTCGGCACGCTCCTGGCCCAGGTCCTCCTCGTCGAGACGGGCAACGTGGCGACTCACCGCAGGGTCGGGATCTTCGGGGTGCTGGTGGCGGTCATGGTGCTTGTGGTCGGCACCACCACCGCCCTCGCCGCGGCGCGCAACGGCGTGACGCCGGGACCGCCGCCGCTCGTCTTCCTCGCGATTCCCCTGGGCGACATGGTGGTGTTCGCAATCCTCATCGCGCTCGGCGTGGCCTACCGCAAGCGCGGCGACTTCCACAAGCGCTACATGCTGATGGCGAGTCTGGCCATCCTCACCGCGGCGATCGCGCGCCTGCCTGTGCCCGGTGGGCTGCCGGCGTTCTTCGCGATCACCGACCTGATCATCATCGGCTTCGTCATCACGGACACGGTGAGCGGTCGGCGGCTGCACCCGGCGTTCGCCATCGGGCTCGCCATCGTGATCGCCTCGCAGGTTGGGCGGTTTCTGCTGGCAGGCACGCAGGAGTGGCTGCGGTTCGCGGGCTGGATCACCGGCTGAGACTCTGCCGGTGATCGGGTTGAAGTAAGGAATTGCAAAATATCAAGGTGGGTGCAAAGCCGCGCGCTGGAGCTCCTACCCCGGCACCGCCCACACCCGCAGCTTGCCGCCCATCGCCCGCCGAACGAGCCTCATTATCGAAGGTGTGGAAGGCGCTTACCTCGTGGGCCAAGGCCAGATGCAGCGCATCGGCGAAATCGTGGCCGGCGTCGTACCGATCGAGCGCCTCGGAAAGCGCCGTACACGGCGATATCGATGTAGTCCACTTGACCGGATGGGGTCGGCACCGGAATTCCAAACCGCCGCCGCCCCCCCGCTCAGGTTTTGCGATACCTCAGGTCGAACCGATCCAGGTTCATCACCTTGCCCCACGCCGCCACGAAGTCGTTCACGAAGTGCGCCTCGCCATCGCGCGCGGCGTAAACCTCCGAGAGCGCCCGCAGCTGCGCGTTGGAACCGAAGATCAGATCGGCAATCGTCGCCGTCCAGCGCACCTCACCCGTCTTGCGGTCTTTGCCCTCGAATACGCCCGGAGTCTTTTCCGAACGCGACCACGCCGTGCGCATATCGAGCAGGTTGGTGAAGAAGTCCGGCGTGAGCGTGCCCTCGCGCTGGGTGAAGATGCCGTGCTTCGTGCCGCCACTGTTGGCGCCGAGCGAGCGCATGCCGCCCACCAGCGCCGTCATCTCCGGAGCCGTCAGCGTGAGCAGGCTCGCCTTGTCGATGAGCGCGGCAGGGGCAAATGCCTCAGTGCCGGCGCGAGCGTAGTTGCGGAAACCATCGGCAGCCGGCTCGAGGACCTCGAAGGCGTTGACGTCGGTCTGGGCCAGCGAAGCATCCATGCGGCCCGGCGTAAAGGGCACCGTGACCTCATGCCTGCCCTTGCGCGCCGCCGACTCCACCGCGGAGCAGCCGCCCAGCACGATGAGATCCGCAAGGGATATCTTCTTGCCGCCTTTCTGCGCGCCGTTGAACGTGGCCTGGATCGACTCGAGCTTCGAAAGCGCCTGAGCGAGCTCGGCCGGATCATTGGCTGCCCAGTCCTTCTGGGGCGCGAGTCGAATGCGCGCGCCGTTTGCGCCGCCGCGCATGTCGGTGCCGCGGAAGGTGGATGCCGATGCCCACGCGGTCTTCACGAGTTGCGAAACCGTGAGGCCCGAGTCGAGCACCCTGGCCTTGAGCGCCTTGATGTCGGCCTCATCAACCAACGCGTGATTCAGCGCCGGGATCGGGTCCTGCCAGAGCAGGTCTTCTTTCGGGACCAGCGGGCCCAGGTAGCGGACCTTCGGCCCCATATCGCGGTGCGTGAGCTTGAACCACGCGCGCGCAAAGGCATCGGCGAGCTCCTGCGGATTCGCCATGAAGCGGCGCGAGATCCTCTCGTACGCGGGATCGAAGCGCAGCGCGAGATCCGCGGTGGTCATCATCGGCTGGTGAAGCTTGCCGGCGAGGTGCGCGTCCGGAACGTTGCGGCCCGCATCGCCCTTCGGTTTCCACTGGTGGGCTCCCGCCGGGCTCTTGGTGAGTTCCCATTCGAAACCGAACAGGGTCTCGAAGTAGCTCATGTCCCACTGGGTGGGCGTCGGTGTCCAGGCGCCCTCGATGCCGCTGGTGGTGGTGTGCGCGCCCACGCCGCTTTCGAAGGCGTTCTTCCAGCCGAAGCCCAGCTCCTCGATGTTGGCGCCCTCGGGCTCCTTGCCCATGTGGTGCGTTTCGCCCGCGCCGTGGCACTTGCCGAACGTGTGGCCGCCCGCGACCAGCGCTACGGTCTCCTCGTCGTCCATCGCCATGCGTGCGAAGGTCTCGCGCACATCGCGCGCCGAGGCCACGGGATCGGGGTTGCCGTTCGGGCCCTCGGGATTCACGTAGATGAGGCCCATCTGCACGGCCGCGAGGGGCCGCGCCAGCTCGCGCGCGCCGCTGTAGCGCTCATCGCCTAGCCATGTCGATTCCGGGCCCCAGTCGATGGGCTGCGGTTCCCAGATGTCTTCGCGCCCGCCGCCGAAGCCGAAAGTCCTGAAGCCCATGGAGTCCAGCGCCACGTTGCCCGCAAGGATCATGAGGTCCGCCCACGAGAGCTTGCGGCCGTACTTCTGCTTGATGGGCCACAGCAGCCGGCGCGCCTTGTCGAGGTTGCCGTTGTCGGGCCAGCTGTTGAGAGGCGCGAAGCGCTGCTCGCCCGAACGAGCGCCTCCGCGCCCGTCGAAGATGCGATACGTGCCGGCGGCATGCCACGCCATGCGAATGAAGAAGGGACCGTAGTGACCGTAGTCGGCCGGCCACCAATCCTGTGAATCCGTCATCAGCGCATTCAGGTCGGCGATGACGGCCTTGAGATCCAGCGACTGGAACTCCGCCTTGTAGTCGAAGCCCTCGACCATCGGATCGGACAGCTCCGAATGCTGGTGCAGCATTCCAAGATTCAACTGATCCGGCCACCAGTGCGCGTTGGTGCGCGTCTGCTTCGGCTTGTGCGCGACGGGACACTTCGATTCATCGTTCATGCGGCTCTGCTCCTCGGGTATGTGTACCCATGTTGGCCGAGGCGAGCCGGGATTTGAAGTGAGATTTTCAAATCGCGGCGATAGGCGGCCTCAATGGCCAATGCGCCCGACACCCACGCGGCGATATCGATGTACCCGGGGCGATCGTGTCGGTGCTGTCGACATATCACCCATCGGCATGCAGTCTTCGCAGGATCTCACTGACTTTTGGAGGCACGGCTTGACAACGTCGCCATGTCGGTCTGCGATGACCGGCCGCCCAGGCGTCAATTAGCCCCTATTTCCGCGCCACCTTCTCCTCCAGCC
>JBKJTM010000034.1:0-9076 GCA_046590805.1 Usitatibacter sp. | reverse complement strand
TGCACCTCGAGCTGCATGCGCTCGCCGCTTGCGGTGCGGCCCGACAAACGCAGTCGGTCGCCGAGGAACAGCCGCTCCTCGATGCGCAGTTGCGCGTTGGCGCTCGCGGCGTCGCTGATGTGGATGTCCTGCGGCCGGCACAGCAGCCGCAGCGTTCCCGGCCCCACTGACGGCCAGAGCCGCTCGAACTGGGCCTCGGGGATGGCGAGGCTGCCGAAGCGCAGCTTCACCGTGCGCACGCCGTTCGACGCCGGCGCCACCTCGGCGTCGTAGAGGTTGGCGCTGCCGATGAAGTTCGCCACGAAGTCGTTTGCGGGGCGGGCGTAGACCTCGAACGGCGTGCCCTTCTGCATGATGCGACCCTTGTCGAGCACCACCACCTGGTCGCCGAGCGACATCGCTTCCTGCTGGTCGTGGGTGACGTAGACCGCGGTGATGCTGAACTCGCGCAGCAGCCGCGCGAGCTCGCTCCTCAGCTCGTGGCGGATCTTGGCGTCGAGCGCCGAGAGCGGCTCGTCGAGCAGCAGGATGTCGGGCTGGAAAACGACGGCGCGGGCGAGCGCCACGCGCTGTTGCTGGCCGCCGGAGAGCTGGTGGATGCGGCGATCGCGCAGGGACGCGATCTGCACGGTCTCCAGTGCCATCTCGGCCTTCTTGCGCCGTTCGGCAGGCCCCTGCCCGCGCACCAGCAGGCCGAACTCGACGTTCTCCAGCACGGTCATGTTGGGGAAGAGCGCGTAGTGCTGGAACACCATCCCGATGTTGCGCTTTTCGGGTGCGAGCCAGGTCACGTCACGCCCTTCGAAAAGCACCCGGCCGTCGCTGGGCTCCAGGAGCCCGGCGATGATCTTGAGGATCGTCGACTTGCCAGAGCCCGAGGGTCCGACCAGCGTGGTGGTCCTCGACCGCGGGCAAGTAAGGTCGATGCCCGCGAGTGCCGGCGTGTCGTCGTGGTACTGCTTGCTGAGACCGATCAGTTGGATCTCGTGGCTCATCGCGTGCCCGCCCCTGGATGTCTAGGCCGCCTGGCCGATGTCCTTCATTTCCCTGCCGCCGATGAACTGGATGCCGAGGAGCACCGGGATCACCACCAGCATGAAGATGCTGGTCGCCGCGCTGGAGACCTGGAAACTGTCGTTGGTGTACGAGTCGTACAGCGCCGCCGGCAAGGTGAGGTTCTCCGGCGTGGTGAGCAGAAAGCTCGCGTTGAACTCGCCCAGCGAGATGGTGAATACCAGCAGCGAGCCGATCACCAGCGCGTGCCGCAGGTTAGGCAGCAGGATGTAGCGCACGCGCTGCCACCAGCCCGCGCCCAGGCTCGACGCCGCGCGCTCGAGCTCGAAGTAGTTGTAGCTGCGCAGCGTGCTGGTCACCGACTGCAGCATGAAGGGCAGCGTGTACAGCAGGTGGCCGAGCAGGATGATCACCCAGCTGTTGCGGATGATGCCGTACGTGCCGATGAGCGCCACCGCGATCGAGATGCCGGGCAGCGACAGCGGAATCAGGATCAGCTCCTCGAGCAGCTGCTTGCCGGGGAAGTCGTAGCGCACCAGCGCGTAGCCGCCCGTCACGCCCAGAAAGATCGTGATGGCCACCGAGAGCGTGGCGAGTTTGAGTGACATGAGGATGGTGTGGCCGTAGACGCCGACGACGTACTCGTACCACTTGAGCGTGAAATTGCCCGTGGTCTCGCGCGCACCGGAGGCGAAAGCGCCGAGGTTCTCGCGCGCGACCCAGCCCGCCCCGGAGCCGGTGCTGGCGGCGCCCATCGAAGACAGGGTCGTGAACGATCCCCACAGGCAGATCAGGATCGGGGTGACGACCGCGAAGACCAGGATGATCGCCATCGCGCTGGAGTAGGCCGTCCACCAGCTGAAGCGGCGGCGCTGGCCGGGAGCGGCGGCCTGCGCCGCCTGCGCGGCGAGCAGCCAGACCGGCGGCTGTTCGGTCTTCTGGGCCGCCGCGGCCGGGTCGGGAGTCATGCCGTCGTGGAGAAGGCGTAGACGCGCTGCGAAAGCCGGCGCAGCAGGTAGTTGAGCCCTACGGTGAGCAGCCCCAGGACGACCGAGAGCGCTGCGGCCATCTCGAAGGCGAGGTTGGCGTACACCTGGTTGTAGATCTCCAGCGGCATCACGCTCGCGCGCTTGAGCAGCAGCAGCGCCACGCCGAAAGAGCCCATCGAAACGGCGAAGGTGACTGCCACGGTGGAGATGATCGCCGGGGTGAGCAACGGCAGCAGCACGTAGCGGAAGGTCTGCCGCGTGGTGGCGCCCAGACTGTGGGCGGCGGCCTCGAGGTCCCAGTCGAACTTCCGGATCGCCGACTCCAGGGTGAGCGTCGCGCGCGGGATCTGGAACCAGATGTACGCGATGCCCAGGCCGGTGAGGCTGTAGGCGAGCGCCTCGCCCAGGGGAACGCCGAAGAGCCAGCGGCTCAACTGGGGCACGAAGCCGATGCGGCCGATCATGATCACCGCGAGGAAGCCGATGATCACGCCCGAGAACGCCATGGGCAGGGTGAGGATCGCGCGGAACACGCGCTTGCCCGGAAAGTCCTTGCGCACCAACAGCCACGCCGGGCCGATGCACAGCACGATCGACAGCACCGAGACCACCGCGCTCAGGCCCAGGCTGAGGAAGATCGTGCCGCGCAGGAAGGGATCGGTGAACACCGCGAGGTAGTTGCGCAGGGTGAGTTGGCTCCATCCCCGCGCGCGCGCCGCCACGTCGGCGGCGCCGCCCGCATCCTTGATCTCGAGGGACGGAAGCGCGCCCTGGTACATCATGTCGGCGAAGGGATAGACCATCACCAGCATGAAGAAGGCCACCAGCGGAAGGACGCACAGCAGCGGCACCAGGCGCCTTTTCAATTATCCCTCCATGGCGGCACGACGACGGCGCCGACGGCTCACTGCCGGCGGATCTGGTCTCGCCAGGCGGTCCGATACTCGCCAATCATCGCGCGCTTCTCGGCAATGGACACGGGCTTGATCAGATCGTAGGTCCCGTGCAGCGGCTTCATGCGCTGCTTCGCCTGGTCGGACATGTACTCCGGCAGGATGGGCAGCCAATAGGAGTCGGCCCAGATGCCCTGCGCCTCGGGGCTCAGCAGCCAGTCGAGGTAGGCCTTGGCCATCTCCGGGCGCTTGGACCACTTGACCATGCCCAACGCGAGCGGCACTGACACGGTGCCCTCGCACGGGATCACGACCTCGATCGGCCCCTTGTCCTCCCATTTCATCTTGTAGCCGCTGCCGTCGGCCTGGATCCAGATGCCGATCTCGCCGCGCAGCGTCGGGTTATAGCTGGTGTCGCGCGAGTAGCGCAGGACGTTGGCGTCGAGCTTCTTCAGGTATTCCAGCCCGGGCTTGAAGTCCTTGGTCGAGCCGCCCGCGCCGAGGTTGGCCGCGAAGATCGCCTCCATCGCCGTGCCGTGCACGGTGGGATCGTCGTAGGCCACGAGGCCCTTGTATTTCGGGTCGATCAGATCCTTCCAGCACCGAGGCGGCGGGACGTTGGCCTTCTTGAGGGAATCGGTGTTCACGATGAAGGCGATCACGCCCTGATGGACGCAGAACCAGAGACCATTGGGGTCCTTGCAGTGATCGGGCACCTTGTCGAAACCCTTCGGCTTGTAGGGCTGGTGCACGCCGCGCTCGCCGGCCTCGAGCGCCACCAGGGCGTTGTAGTACGCCACGTCCGCGACCGTGTTGTTCTGCTCGCGCAGCAGCGCGGCGAGGGTCGGGCCGCTGCCCTTCATGTCGGGCGGGACCCGAACGCCGTAGGTCTGGTGGAAGAAGTTCGTGACGCCGCCCCAGTTGGCATAGTTGGGCTGCGCGTCGTACTGGATGAGGGTCGTGCCTTCCCTCGCCTTGATCGCGTCGACGCGCTGCTTGAAGGCGGCGCGGTCCCACGCCTGCGCCGCGGCTTCCCCGCCGAGGGCGAAGCACATCACCGCCACCGACACCTGCCCCGAAAGAGACGTCAACAACCGCTTGGTGTGGATCATGCTGTTCCCTCCTGAAGGAATGGCGAGATGCGGCGCCTTTAATTGCTCACGGCGGTGATGACGTAGCCCTTGTCCTTCGCGTCGTCGTAGACCACCTTCACGAGGTCGCCCTCTTTGAACGCAAGCACATCCTTCCTGAGTTTTTCGGGGACGACGAACGTGTAGGTCTCACCCGTCTTGGCGTTCGGGATCGTTGGACAGCCCTTGTCGGGACACTCCAGCAGGAGGCTGGAGTTCTTCTCGTCGAACCAGACCACCTTGGCGGTGGCCTCGTCGGCGTGCGCGTTGATCGTGGCGAGCGCGATGGCGATCGCCAGGGTCGGCTTGAGCGAGCGTGTCATGAATCCCCCTGTGTGTGAGACGCCACTTGCGGGCGTTTGGTGCGCCGGACCATGCTAGGTCTTTCCGCTCATTCACGCAGCGCATGGCCGCTGCGCGTTTCCCGAATGGCTGTCCTTCGGACCTCTTCCCGCAGGGGTCCATTAGTATAGGGACCGGGATTTGCGGAGATGCCATGAACCTCACACTCAGCACGGACCTCGAGTCCTTCATCCGCGGCAAGGTCGAATCGGGCGCCTACGACTCCCCCGCTCAGATGGTCGAGGAGGCACTGCTGCTGCTCGAGGAGCGCGACCACTTGCGTGGCCTGCGCCGCGAGCGGCTGCTGGCCGAGCTTGCCAGCGGCGTCTTCCAGGCCGACAACCGCCATCTTGTCGACGGCGAGGAGGTGTTCCGCGGCCTCTTCGACAAGGCGAATGCGCCGAACGAATGAATGAGGCGCGCGAAATGGGCTTCACCTTCCTCGCGGTCGCCGATTTGCGTGCGATCTGCGAGGCCATCGCCATGCCTACCGACATGTGGGGTGTGACTGCGGCCAAGAATCTCGACCGCGCTCGCGAGTTCGCCGACAAGTTCGCCCGCCACTGCGCGCTGCTGGCCGCCAACCCGGACTTGGGAGCCGACCGCGGCGACCTGCTGCACGGGCTGCGCAGCTCGGCCCTCGAGAAATACGTGATCTTCTACCGCTCGCGCGGCGACAGCGTGGAAGTGGTGCGCGTGCTGCGTGCCACGCGCGACACGGCGCTATAGGGCTTGAGGGTCAGTGCGGCGAAGTGCGCCGCAGGCGCACGATCGCGATCAGCCCCGGCAGCGCACCCACGCCCAGCACCAACCACGCCATTCCCCAGGCGAGCGTGCCGCGCTCGCCGCTCGCACGGCTGAAGTAATCCAGCACCAGGCCAAACACCGCCGGGCTCACCGCGCCGAGACCGAAGCCCAGCACCGCCCGCAGCGAATAGGCCGCGCCCAGGTAGCGCGCCGGCACCATCTCGGTGAGCGCGGTCGAGTACACCGACGAATCCCCCAGCGCGGTGAGGTTGTAGGCGATGGCGACGATGGTGAGCAGCCACAGGGGGACGCTGAAAAGCCAGCCGAAAGCGAGCGAGCAGAAGAGGCTCGTCACCGTCATCATCAGCATCACCGCGGTGCGCCCGAGGCGGTCCGAAAGCCGCCCGCCAAGCACGCTGCCGACCGCGTTGGTGGTGAAGCTGAGCCCCGAGAGCAGCGCGCCGATGCTCGCCGCCGCGGCGATACCGTAGTCGCGCGCCGCCGCCGCCGCGAGGTAGGTCGGCAGCCACGCCCACAGCCCCAGCAGCTCCCAGCTGTGGAAGGCGTAGCTCCAGATGGCGAGCATCGCCGGCTTGTTGCGGACAACCTCGATCAACGACAGCAGCACGCCGGCGCCGGCATGGCGGTGGGCCACGATGTTGCGCGAGTCGCGCAGCACGCGGTGCGCGATCAGCGCGCCGATGACCGGGCCCGCGGCCGCCGCGATGAAGAACGCGCGCCAGCCCTCGAGTGCGATCAGCGCGCTGCCGAAGAAGAGCGACAGCGCGTAGCCGAGCGACGAGGCGGCGAGGAACCAGCCCATGGCGCCGCCGCGCCGCCGCGGCGCGAAGCGCTGCGAGATGAGCGCGAGGCCCGGCGTATAGGAGCCGCCGGAGCAGAGCCCGGTGAGCGTGTAGAGCACCAGCGCGGAACGGAAGCCGTCGGCGAAGATCGCGAACACCACCGCGCTCACGCACGCCGCCCAGCTGGTGGCGAGGAAGGTGCGCTTCGCGCCGAAGCGGTCGGTGAGGAACCCGACCGCGAAGAGCGACACCAGGTAGCCTGCGTGCCAGCCGGTGTGGATCAGTCCCGCTTCGCCGGCGCTCATGTGCCAATCGTGCATCAGCACCGGCACCGAGCCCGAATACGCCATGAAGATGAAGCCGAAGCTCATCCGGCTCGCGCACAGCCACGCGAGCCAGCGGGTGTCGCCTGGCCTATCCGGCGGCGTCTGTCCCGTCACGGTCGCGCGCTTCGTCGGCACGGTACTCGGCCACGCCGACGGCCAGCGCGTTGATCGCGGCGAGGCGCTTGTCGGCCATCGCCTTGACGAACTCGAGGCATAGCGAGGCGAAGATCTTCGCCGCCTGCGTGTCGGTGAAGTAATAGCGGCCGTCCAGGCTGCCGTGCGCGCGATGGTTGGTGGCGAGTTGGGTGCTCACCTCCAGGGGGGTGGCGGGGACGGGCTCGGCCGGCGGCGCCGAGCGCTCGATGGTGCGCACCAGATTGTGCTCGACGATCACCACGTGGACGTCAGCCATCGGGCGGAGGCCGGCGATGGCCGCGGCAGGTGCCGAAGCAATACGGCTTGTTGTCGGAGTTCTTGCAGCCGCACATGTGGAACACCGCGGAGAGGGGTGCGACGAACTCGATCGGCTCCATCCCCGTGCCCTCGTGGGAATCGTCGCACCACGGCTGCGTGGCCGACAGCCCGCAGCTGCACCAGCGATAGGTCGTGCCCTCCTTCACAGCGACCTCGTAGGGGCCGAGGCGCGCCATCACCGGCAGCTTCCCGCCACGCGCCGGCTTGGCCGCGTCGCTCACTTCGCCCCGGCCAGCGGGAGCTCTACCACCCGAGCCAGGTTCGGGAACGGGTCGACCGCGTTGGGCAGGTTGATGGCGGCGACGAAGTACTCCTGGAATTTCGGTGCGATGGCGGTCTCGACTTTTTCCACGCGCCGGATCACCGCCTCGATCTCACGCCGCGCCGCGCGGCTCAAGAGCGCGATGCGCGCGCCCGTGCCCGCGGCGTTGCCGACCGAGCGAACCCTGGAGAGCTCGCAGTCGGGGATCATGCCCAGCGTCATCGCATGCTTCACGTCGATATAGCTGCCGAAGGCGCCGGCGAGCAGTACCTGGTCGACGCGCGTTACACCCATCTCGTCCATCAGCAGCTTTGCCCCCGAATAGCACGCCGCCTTGGCGAGCTGGATGGCGCGCACGTCGCTCGGGATCACCCTCACCACGCGGTCGGCGCCGCGATGCAGCACGTACTCGAAGTTGCGCCCCTTGGGGATCAGGTTGGGGTTGTCCTTCGCATGGCCGCGCGCCAGCATGCGCCCGGTCGCGTCGATCACGCCCGCCAGGAAGAGCTCGGCCACCGCCTCGATGATCCCCGAGCCGCAGATGCCGGTCACGCCGATCGCCGCAGTCGCCTCGGCGAAGCCGGGCTCGTCGGACCAAAGTTCGCAGCCGATCACCTTGATGCGCGCGGCCAGCGTCCCGCGGTCGATGCGCACGCGCTCGATCGCGCCGGGCGCCGCGCGCTGCCCGGAGCTGATCTGCGCGCCCTCGAACGCGGGCCCCGTGGGACTCGAGCAGGCGATCAGGCGATTCTTGCTACCGAGCACCAGCTCCGCGTTGGTTCCGACGTCGATCACCAGCGTCATCTCGTCCGCGACATGCGGGCCCTGCGACAGGATCACGCCCGCGGTGTCGCCGCCGACGTGGCCGGCGATGCACGGCAGGAAGTAGACGTGCGCCCCGGGATTGAGCGCCACGCCCATGTCGCGCGCGAGCAACGTCACGCCCTTGTCCACCACCAGCGGGAAGGGCTCCATGCCGAGCTGCGTGGGATCGATTCCCAGCACCAGGTGGTGCATGGTGGGATTGCCGACCACGGTCATCTCGAGGATGTCCGCGGGCGAGGCGCCCGCCGCCCCGCACACCTGCGCCACCAGCTCGCGCAGCGCGCCGCGCACCGAGTCGGTGAGGGCCTGCGCCTGGCCCTCGTTTTGCTGCAGGTAGGAGATGCGGCTCATCAGATCCTCGCCGAAGCGGATCTGCGGGTTCATCATGCCGCCGCTCGCGAGCACCTCGCCGGTCAGGAGGTCGCACAGGTGCCCAGCGACCGTGGTGGTGCCGACATCCACCGCCAGACCGAGGATGCGCTCCTTCAATCCCGGCCAGACTGCGACCAGCCGGCGCTCGTCGCGCACCGCCACGGTCACCTTCCAGTCGCCGCCGTAGGTTTCGCCCGCGCGCACGGCGGCCGACAGCGTGCGCAGGAACGAGATGTCCGCCTCGAGGTCGTCGAGATTCCACTCCCTGAGAAGCGCTTCCTGGATGCGCGCGAGGTCGCACGTCTGGTCGGCCATGCTCGGACGCGGCAGCTCGAGGTAGTGCAGGCGCACCAACGGGTCGATGTGCAGGTCGCGGATGGTGTCGGCCGCCTTGCGCACCATCTGGCGATGGATCTGGCTCTCGGCCGGCACGTCGATCACCGCGTCGCCGGTGAGGCACGCCTGGCAGCTCAAACGCCGCTCGGCGTCAAGGCCCTTGATGCGCGCGTACTTCTTCTCGGTCTCGCTGGCGGGCGTGAGGTGCGACTCGCGCGAGACGATCTTGAGCTTGGGGAACTCGCCGGTGCCGAGCGTCACCTGGCAGCGGCCGCAGACCGCGCGCCCGCCGCATACCGAATCGATGTCCACGCCGAGGCTGCGCGCGGCGGCGAGCACGCTGGTGCCCACCGCGAACTCGCCGCGCCGGCCCGAGGGCATGAACACCACACGCGCGGTCGCGCCCTCGTGCGCATCGCCCGCGGCGGGCTCGCCTGCCCCGGCGGCGGCCTCGGCCAGGGTCATCCCGCCTTCCTAAGGCAGGACCGCCGCGGGCACCGCGGCGGGCGCCACGCCCTGCTCCTCGGCCACCTGCTGCAGGAGGAAATCGCGGATCACGGCGA
>JBKJTM010000438.1:0-2828 GCA_046590805.1 Usitatibacter sp. | reverse complement strand
TTACGCGAGGCGCAAGGCGCGATCGTGAACCTGGTCGACATCCACGCCGAGCGCCCGCTCAAGGACTTCATCGTGTATTCGGTCGCAAAGAGCGGCCTCGCGGGGCTCACGCGCTCGCTCGCCCTCGAGCTGGGACCCGAGGTGCGCGTGAACGGCGTCGCTCCCGGCGCGATCCTGTGGCCCGATGGCGACGAGCACTTCGCCCCCTCGGAGCGCAGCCGCATCCTCGAGCAGACGCCGTTGAAGCGCATCGGCAGCCCGGAGGACGTGGCCGGCGCGGTAAAATATCTCCTCTTCGACGCCCCCTTCGTGACCGGCCAGATCATCGCCGTGGACGGGGGGCGCGGAATCCACATTTAGGGCACGGACCCATGGGGACGGACCCTGGTCTTCGCCCGTTCCTGGTTCAGGGTCCGTCCCCGGTTTCTGCCACTCACCCCATGATCGACCGTAAAGCGGAGTTCGAGAACGCCAAGCTCGCCAAGCGGCTGCGCCGCCAGGTGGGACAGGCGATCGCCGACTTCTCGATGATCGAGGCGGGCGACAAGGTGATGGTGTGCCTGTCCGGCGGCAAGGACAGCTACGCGATGCTGGACGTGCTGATGCGGTTGCGCGAGAAGTCGCCCGTGCCCTTCGATCTGGTGGCCATGAACCTCGACCAGCGCCATCCGGGCTTTCCCGAGCACGTGCTGCCCGACTACCTCACCTCGATCGACGTGCCCTTTCGGATCGAGGTCCAGGACACGTACAGCGTGGTGAAACGCGTGATCCCCGAAGGCAAGACGATGTGCAGCCTGTGCTCGCGGCTGCGGCGCGGCGCGCTCTATCGCGTCGCGAGCGAGCTGGGCGCCACCAAGATCGCCCTCGGCCACCATCGCGGCGACATCCTCGAGACCTTCTTCCTCAACCTCTTCCACGGCGGCGTGATGAAGACGATGCCGCCCAAGCTCGTCTCCGACGATGGCAAGCATGTGGTGATCCGGCCCCTTGCATATGTCGAGGAGAGCGATCTCGAGGCGTATGCGCAGCTGCGCGCCTTCCCCATCATCCCCTGCGACCTGTGCGGCTCCCAGGAGCAGCTGCAGAGGAAGCAGGTGAAGGCGCTGCTTGCCGAGTGGGAGAAGAAGCATCCCGGCCGCATCGAATCCATCTTCGGCGCGCTCACCAATGTCGCCCGATCGCACCTGCTGGACCGTTCGCTTTTCGACTTCGCAAGCATCGAGGCCACCGGCGAAACAAGACCCACGCCCATCAACGTAATGCCTCGCACGCGAAGAGAACCATGACGCTCAAGCAGATCGCCTCGACCCGCAAGATCACCTCGTTCCATCCGCCGCAGCGCACCCTCATGGGCCCCGGGCCCACGGAGATCCACCCGCGGGTGCTGACCACCATGAGCCAGCCCGCCATCGGCTACCTCGACCCGGTATTCGTCGAGATGATGGAGGAGCTCAAGTCCCTGCTGCGCTACGTCTACCAGACCGACAACGCCCTCACCTTCCCGGTGTCCGGGCCCGGCTCGGTGGGCATGGAGTACTGCTTCGTGAACCTGGTGACGCCGGGCATGAAGGTGATCGTGTGCCGCAACGGCGTCTTCGGCGGGCGCATGCTCGAGAACGTCGAGCGCACCGGCGGCACCGCCGTGGTGGTTGACGACGAGTGGGGCAAGCCCGTCGATCCGCAGAAGGTCGAGGATGCTTTCAAGAAGCATCCCGACGCGAAGATCCTCGCCTTCGTGCACGCCGAGACCTCCACCGGCGCGCAGTCGGACGCGAAGACGCTAGCGCAGATCGGGCGCAAGCACCACGCGATGGTGATCATGGATGCGGTCACGTCGCTGGGCGGCACGCCGGTGCGCGTGGACGACTGGGGCATCGACGCCGTCTACTCCGCCAGCCAGAAGTGCCTGTCGTGCACGCCGGGGCTCTCGCCGGTGTCGTTCTCGGAACGCGCGGTCGAGCACGTGCGCGCGCGCAAGGACAAGATCCATAGCTGGTTCATGGACATGAACCTCTTGTCGAGCTACTGGGGCAACGCCAACCGCACCTACCACCACACCGCGCCGACCAACTCGCTCTTCGCGCTGCACGAGGCGCTGCTCCTCATCAAGGAAGAGGGGCTCGAGCAGAGCTGGGCGCGGCATCGGCGCCATCACCTGGCGCTCAAGGCCGGCCTCGAGGCGATGGGCCTCGAGTTCCGCGTCGCCGAGCCGTACCAGCTGCCGCAGATGAACGCGGTGAACTGTCCCGACGGCGTGGACGAGGAGGCGGTGAGGAAGACCCTGCTATCCGAATTCAGCCTCGAGATCGGCGCGGGGCTCGGTCCGCTCAAGGGCAAGATCTGGCGTTTCGGCCTGATGGGCTACTCGTGCCGCCCGGACAACGTGATGCTGTGCCTCTCGGCGCTGGGCTCGGTCCTCATGGACATGGGGCTGCCGATCCGGGTCGGCGAAGCGGAGGCCGCTGCGCACCAGGCTTACTCGGCGCAGCACGCGGCGGCTGCGCAGCACGCGAGGAAAAAGATCGCGGCTGTGTAGTGAATTGGGGTCAGACCCCAAGTTGCACGCCTTTTTTATGGTTCTTCACTGATTTCCGGGGACGTGGGCGCTGTGGGAGACGCCGCCTCGCCCACCCTGGAAACTGCAGGCGTGAGTTCTCTGGGCGCTTGATGCGGGAACCGGCGACTCCCATCGAGTAGCGGGGGCATTGCGATCACCGCGGGTCGCCGGTTCCCGCACCGGCCCTCGTCCTCGCAGTTTCAAGGGATGGTCGAGGCGGCGTCTCCCACATCGCCACGATGCAGCAGCGCCAGCGGCCACGTCGGCTCCA